>CAYOPK010000009.1:1834-11269 GCA_964405855.1 uncultured Candidatus Saccharibacteria bacterium | reverse complement strand
GTACGAGCTTCAATGATGGTAGTAGCCACGTTGTTTGGAACAACAGCGTAGTGGTCGAACTCCATAGTGGAGGAACCACGACCTTCGGTCATAGAGCGGAGTGCTGTCACATAACCGAACATTTCGGAAAGAGGCACCTTGGCGCGGACCACACGGAGGTCTCCCCTGTCTTCCATGGCTTCGATCTGGCCACGCTTACCTGAGAGGTTGCCGGTGATGTCACCCATGAACTTCTCTGGCACCACGACTTCCACTTTCATAATCGGCTCGAGGATAACTGGACGAGCTTTCTTGGCTGCTTCTTGGAAGGCTTGTGAGGCAGCGATTTTGTAGGCGATTTCTGAGGAGTCGACATCGTGGTAGGAACCGTAAGTCAGTTCGGCAGAAATGTCGGTCATCTTGTAACCAGCGAGAATACCGCGGTCCATGGCTTCCTTAATACCCTTCTCAACCGCTGGGATAAACTCTCCAGGGATAACACCTCCTTTGATTGAGTCGATGAACTCGAAACCAACTTCTCGGTGAGCATTCTTAGGCACCTTCTCTTCTGGGTCATATTCTGGAAGCGGTTTGATCTTGATCTTAACGTGACCGTACTGACCCTTACCTCCAGTTTGCTTGATGTATTTGTTCTCCACTTCGGCTTCACCTTGAATAGTTTCTTTGTAAGACACCTGAGGTTTGCCGACGTTCGCCTCCACGTTGAACTCACGCTTCATACGGTCGACGAGAATCTCGAGGTGAAGCTCACCCATACCCATGATCACTGTCTCGCCAGTGTCAGAGTCTGACTTGATTCTGAATGTTGGATCTTCGTCCGAAAGACGCTTGAGCGCCATGCCCATTTTCTCCTGGTCGGCCTTGGTCTTCGGCTCGATGCGCAGAGAGATCACTGGTTCAGGGAACTTGATCTGATCTAGTGCAATAGGATTGGCTTCGTCACAGAAAGTATGAGATGTTTTCGCATCCTTGAGACCAACCGCAGCGGCAATCTCTCCAGCGAAAACCTTTTTCACCTCTTCGCGCTTGTCGGCCTGGAGGCGCACAATACGACCCAGACGCTCTTTGGTTCCGGTGTTGGAGTTGTAAATATATGTTCCACTCTCGATAGAGCCAGAGTAAACACGGAAGAAAGTGAGCTGACCCACGAATGGATCGGCCTGGAGTTTGAAGGCGAGTGCGGAGAAAGGCTCTTCGTCAGAAGCATGCCTCACCACTTCTTCACCTGTGTCAGGGTGAGTACCCTTCACCGCTGGGATGTCGAGTGGAGATGGGAGGTAGTCGACCACCGCGTCGAGGACGAGCTGAACACCTTTGTTCTTCAAGGCGGAACCGGTCATGACTGGGAAGATCTTGTTCTCGATCACCGCCTTTCGCATAACGCGCTTTAGATCTTCTAGAGAAGCTTCCTTACCCTCGAGATAGTCACCCATGAGAGCTTCATCGTTCTCGACAATGCGCTCGATGAGTTCAGCACGATATTTCTTCGCATCTTCTAGAAGATTTTCAGGAATTTCTTTTTCAATCACTTTGTTGCCCATCTCACCTTCGAAGTAGTAGGCCTTCATTTTCAAAAGATCGACGACGCCTTCGTGCTTTTCTTCTTCACCGATAGGGATCTGCATGCGCACAGCTTTCTTGGAAAGACGGTTAAGGATAGAAGCATAGGAACGCTCGAAAGAGGCGCCGGTACGGTCCAGCTTGTTGATGAAACAGATTCGAGGCACCGAAGCTTCCTCGGCGTAACGCCAGTTGGTCTCGGACTGTGGTTCCACACCAGCCACACCGTCGAAAACAACTACCGCACCGTCGAGCACTCTAAGAGATCGCTTCACCTCCACGGTGAAGTCGATGTGTCCAGGGGTATCGATCACGTTGAAACGGAACTTCTTCTCTTTCACCTGACGGTCTGCATCAGAGAGATAGGTTGGGGCCCAGAAACAGGTGATAGCGGCCGCAGTGATGGTGATACCACGCTCACGCTCCTGTTCCATCCAGTCTGTGGTGGTCTCTCCTTCGTGCACCTCACCGATCTTGTGTTGGGAACCAGTGTAGAAAAGCACGCGCTCAGAAGTGGTGGTCTTCCCAGCATCGATGTGGGCGATGATACCGAAGTTACGAAGTCTCTCTAGTGGATAATCTCTTTGCATAAATGTGATTAAGAATAATAAAAACCCTGGAGGGTTATTACGGCAAACTATATAGGAAAAGGGGTTTTTGGGCAAACAAAAAGAGCCCCGAGGACTCTTTTTGTTTCTAAATTTAAATTAAGCCTACCAAGCGAAGTGGGCGAAGGCCTTGTTGGCCTCGGCCATCTTGTGGGTGTTCTCACGCTTGCGCACTGCATCGCCTTCGTTGTTAGAGGCGGCGATGATCTCCTCGGCGAGCTTCTCGGCCATAGGCTTGCCCTTCTTTGAACGAGCAGCATCGACAATCCACTTCATCGATAGGAACTGACGACGTTCTGGTCGGACCTCACGAGGCACCTGGTAGTTGGCACCACCGACACGGCGAGAGCGGACCTCCATAGTAGGACCAGTGTTCTTGAGAGCGGTCTCGAGCACCTCGAGAGGATTCTCGTTCTTGGTCTTCTCCTTGATAAAATCTAGGGCGCCATAAACCAGCTTGCGGGCAGTTACCTTCTTGCCTGCTTCCATAGTGTAGTTAATGAACTTAGCCACTTTCTCAGAATCATAGACTGAATCTGGGATAATCTTCGGCTTGGATTTAAGTTTGCGTCTCATGGTGGTAGCTTATTTAGCTTTAGGGCGCTTAGTGCCGTACTGGGAACGAGTCTGGCGACGAGTCTCCACACCAGTGGCGTCGAGCACGCCGCGGACAATAGTGTAGCGAAGTCCAACGTCCTTCACGCGACCACCTCGGAGAAGCACCACGGAGTGTTCCTGAAGGTTGTGGCCGATACCTGGGATGTAGGCAGTCACTTCCATACCGTTGGTGAGACGAACACGGGCAATCTTACGAATAGCCGAGTTAGGCTTCTTAGGAGTCTTGGTAGTCACCTTGGTAGCTACGCCGCGCTTGAAAGGAGAATTATAGAAAACTGGGCGGTTCTTGAGAGTGTTGAAACCACGAGTTAAAGCCACCGCCTTGACCTTCCTGGCGAGTTTCTTGCGCTTCTTCTTGACTAGTTGGTTAACTGTAGACATTTACAACACTAACTGACTGCCGATGGCAATCAGTCGGAGAACAACACTCTACTAAAAAGCCTTTATAAATGCAAATTACACCACGGAGAGTCCGGTAATCAGTTTGAAAATAGATAAAGCGACAGGGAAAACGAACCGCCAAAGGAAGAAAATGAAGAGAAGAATGAGGATCAGGCCGTAACGCTCGAAAAAGGCTCTGATCTGAAGGATTTTGTCAGGGAAGAAGGCTAGGATAATCTTCGAGCCATCGAGTGGTGGGATGGGCACTAGGTTGAAAACAGCCAAGATAATGTTGATAAAGACGATCACACCCATGATTTCGAAGAAATCTGGACTAAACCCTGCCCCACCCCCGAAACGTAGAAAAAGGCCGAAAATAAGGGCCAAAACTAGATTAGAAGCCGGCCCAGCCGCTGCTACAGCTGCTTCGGACCAGCGCCCGGGGCGCAAATTGTATGGGTTATAAGGCACAGGCTTGGCCCAGCCGATGATGAAGCCGCCTAGGAGATAGGAAGCGGTGGGGACCAGGAAGGAGCCGACAGGGTCCAGATGCTTCACTGGATTCAGCGTCAGCCGCCCCTGATAGCGAGCGGTCTGGTCGCCGAGAAAGCTAGCGGCGTAGCCATGAGAGATCTCATGCACCACCACCGACATGATCAGGATGGCAATCTGGAAGATAAAGTCGATATCCATTTGCAGATTATAACAATTATGTTAGAGTATCCCAACTATGACTAAGGTATGCGCCGTAACAAAAAAGGGGTCCATGATGGCTGGAGGCTACTCCAACCGCACTCGTGCTACCCAGTTTAACCCTACCGGGATGGTGAGAAAGTATCCAAATCTCCAGAAAAAGCGGATCTATATCCCAGAACTCAAGAGGACCATGACTCTCACCCTCTCTACTAAGGGCTGGAAGACTATCTCGAAACACGGTGCTCACTCGGTGCTGAAAAAGGCGGGACTTATTTAAATAGCTTCGTAGCTTCAAGAGCTTCGTAGCTTAATTAGAAGAAACTTGGCAGAAAAGAATTTTAAAATTAATCAGACTGAGAAACTGCCCGACTGGGAAGCGCTGATTACTGGCGAGGTTTCTCTACCCTTCCTCGCCACTTGCCGAGGAGAAGCTTTGAAAAGTATAAATGAAAGCCTTTCTCTACCTGGGTTTAGAAAAGGTCTCGTACCAGAAGACGTGCTGGTGAAAAAAGTTGGTGAAATGGCCGTGCTCGAAGAGACCGCCGAGATTGCTCTGGCCAAAGAGTACGCGAATATTATCCTTGAAACAGGCCTGCACCCCATCGTCCGCCCAGAGATCGCAGTGACAAAGCTGGAGCCCGGCATTCCACTAGAATTTAAAATCAATCTCATCCTCGAACATGAGTTCGATCTGCCAGATTATAAAAAGATTGCCAAAGAAACCAAGAAAGATGAGGACAAGGAAAAACACCGTGTCCAAATTCTCGAAAATATTATTAAGGAGACCAAACTCGAGGTGTCGAAGAAACTTATCGAAGGCGAGATTGTTCACACCCTGCACCATTTTAAACACGACGTGGAGAAAGCTGGCCTCAAGTGGGATGAGTATCTAAAGAAGATTGAGAAAACCGAAGACGCTATCAAAGAAAGTTGGCGCGAACATATCACCACTCGCCTGAAAACCGAATTCATCATGAGCAAGATCGCTCAAGCTGAGAATCTAAAAACTTTTGCCGAAGTTATTAAACTCCTAGAGAAAGAAGTTTAGGGGACAAATTTTAAAACCTTCCCATCACTTTCAAACCGAACGGTGCCGAGTTCGGCTGTGGAGACAATCTTTGCTCCGACAGACTGGAGAATTTTCACCACCTCGGGATGCGGGTGGCCGTAGGAATTATCTTTCCCCGCTGAGATAACCGCGTACTCGGGAGAAACTGTTTGAGCGAAGTGAAGTGCGGTCGATGTACGCGAGCCGTGGTGTCCTGCCTTTAATACCTCGACATCGAGCTCGCCACGGCTTAACTGCATTAAAATATTTTCTGTCTTGATACCCGCATCACCGGTGAGAAGAAACTGGTGTTCACCATAACTGAGGATGAGCGACACGGAAGCATCGTTCGTATCCCACTTGGAGACATCTTGGTTCGGGAAGAGAATAGTCACCAGCACGCCGTCACCGAAGTTAATGACTTGCCCACGCCGAGCGACTTCTGGCTCCACCCCACGCTTCTCGAGCCGAGCACGCAATTCCTCGTCGAGCGAGTTCGCCGCGGCCACTCCCGGCTCGAGGAAGAGGCCAATGTCGAAACGATTCACCACTTCTACCAACCCACCAATGTGATCCGCATCAGGGTGAGTAGCAATGAGAAGATCGATCTCTCGGTCGCCGAAAGGCATGAGCCTCCCCAACTCTGAGACCACCTGACGATTCTTCCCACCATCTATCAGACCCTGTTTGCCACTCGGCGTTTCGAAGAAGATGGCGTCCCCCTGCCCCACGTCGAGGAAATAGACTCTGAGTGTACCTGGTGACCGATCATAGATGGCGAGCCAAACGAAAATGTTCACCAGAAGTAGGACGAGAAGCACACCTTCGCGCCAATACTCTTTAACTGTATAATTCTGGTATGAAAACATTTGAAGAAAGAAAGTTTGTTATACCTAAGCTTAAAGGAATCAGTGAGAAAACGATAGAGGAGCATTTGAAACTCTATGCGGGTTATGTGAAAAATGCCAACGAACTTCTAGGGAAAGAAGACTACGATCGTCGCTTCCCGTTCGAATACAACGGCATGAGGAACCACGAAATCTATTTCTCCCACTTCGAAAACGGCCCCACACCTCGGCCAGAAAGCGGACTTCTCTCTGAGTTCGATCTCGAGAAGTTCAAGGCTCTCGCTCTCACCCGCGGTGTCGGCTGGGCCATGCTCGGCTTCGATCGAAAGACAGGGCAACTTATCTCCTACTGGGTCGACGAACAACACTTGGGACAGTTGAGTGACGTCGCCCCTGTTCTGGCACTGGACATGTGGGAACACTCCTTCGTCGCGGACTACCAACCTAGTGGCAAGAAGCAGCATGTCGAAGACTTCTTCGAGAATCTTAACTGGCAGAGTGTGGAGAAGAATCTCTTAGACGCCTCTTCCAAATAAACCACCCAAGCAGTAGGTAGGCCAAAAATACCACCCAGAAAGAGAGAGGTGGTATTTTTATCGACGCGAAGGAGAGATTCCCCAGAGTCTGCGAGACAGAGAGAATCCAAGCGAGGAGAAGATGCGCTGGATAAGCCAGAAGGGTGGCGAGGCTAGTCGGGAGAATATAAGCCGAAACCACGGCGAGGAAACCCAGAAACATTGTCCAAGGAATAGTGAGTAGAATCAGGATGTTGGCCGGCAGAGAGACCAGAGAAACGTCGCCCATGGAATAGACAAGAAGTGGTGAAACAGCAATCTGAGTGGCGATGGTCTGAGAAATAATTTCTCGAAACTGAAAAGCTTTTTTCAGAAACCCAAGAACTTGCTCAACCAGAGGTGCCAGATAGATAAGTCCAAGCGTGGCGATGAAAGAAAGCTGGAAGGACGGGTCATGCATGAGAATCTTCGGATTCTCTAGCAACATGATAAACCCAGCCATGAGCAAAGCTCGTGGAGCTGAGTAGGGGTGAGACGAGAATCTGGCGAGGATAACCACCAGAGCCATGAGAGCAGCTCGCACTACTGTCGCCTCACCACCTGTCATGATGACGAAAAGGATGATGCCGAGCACTGAAGCGATGGCCGGCGCTTGCGGGAAACGACTGAAGCGGATGGCAATAAAGAAAGTTTGGAAAACCCGCCGCATGAACTCAGCGATGAGTGTGATGTTGAAACCAGACAGAACAACAATGTGGATGACGCCGGCGCGACGGAACTCCTCGAGAATCCCGGCTGGTAAAGCGTCTCGTCCGGCGACGATGAGACCCATAAGCAGCGACGAGTATGGCTCGGCCAGAATCTCTTTCGAGCGCTCGATGAAACTTCTCTTCACTTTGAACAAGAAACTTTTCACCGCATTACCGTGCCCGCTTCCGAGCACTGTCACTTGGGCGAAGGAGAGGGTGAAGTAGATGCCATCTTTGGCCAGATATTCTGGATAATTAAAACTGCGGCCCGTCTCTTCATCGACAATCACTTCCGGAGCTCGGAGTGTGCCCGAGGCCGACACCCTGTCACCGTACTGTACGGGGTGGTAGAGCGGAGCGGTAACAATTATTTTCTCTCCACCCTCCTCTTTCATAACGAAGCGTCGGGAATTGTCACGGTCCTCTGGTTCACTCACTACCACACCTATCAGCACCTCCCCTGTTGGGGAAACTGGTTCGTGAAAATCTTTGACCGCATAGCGCAGAGAACCTAAGCCAAGCGAGATGAGAAGAAGGGCCACGAGCCAAACTTCTGGACCAACGACACCCTGGTAAAGCCGTTCGCCCACAAGCACGGCCACGCCCACCACGATAAGAAGTAGGGCGAGGAGCGGATGGAAGGAAAAGAGAGACGAGAGTGCGACCCCGGATACGAAGCCGACTAGAGCGGTTAAGAAAAATTTAGGAAACCAACTTATATTCTGAGCTAGCTCCATGATAGAGAGGCGTATAAATATCGTCGGCGAAAGAAGTGGCAATGGCATCACAACGTTCGTTATAAGCGTGGCCCGAATGACCCGCTACGTATTTCCAAGAAATCTCCTTGCCTTCGGAAACCTTGAGAAGTTCCTGCCAGAGGTCCTGGTTTAAAACAGGTTTCTTCGAAGCTGTTTTCCAACCTCGTTTCTGCCAACCTTCGATCCATTCGGTCATACCCTTCATGACGTATTCGGAGTCGGTGTGAAGTTCAATCTTCGCGTTCTCCAGGCGTCCAGCATACTCTAGAGCTTTGATAGCCCCCATAAGTTCCATGCGGTTGTTCGTCGTATGTTCCTCCCGTCCGCCAAGCTCAGCTACTCGGACCTCGTCCATGACAATAGCCCCCCAGCCCCCTGGACCAGGATTCCCTCTCGAAGAGCCGTCTGTATAAATCGTAATCATTATTACCATTCTACAACAAGCCGGGTGAAATTCCTTGCCGTTAGTTACGTCTATATAGACATGGACTCAGTTATGAAAGCGGACATTTTCTTCTTCATCTCCTCCATCGCCGTGGTGGTCGTGAGTGTGGGCATCCTTATCGTCGGATATTACATCGTGCATTCTCTAAGGAGAATCGAGAAATTCGCCGAGAGGTTGGAGGAAAGGATAGCGGACACCAGCGACGAAGTGAAAGCGATGGGAGAGAATATCAAAGAAAGTTTTATCTACAACCTGATCTTCAAAAAGAAGCGTAAGGCCAAAGTTACTAATAAATAATTAAATATATGACTACTAAAAAGCAGGTGCAGGGATCGAATGCGAGAGAGGTTGTGTTGGTAGGAGCCAGCATCGCCGCTGTTGCCGCGGGAGCTTATTTCTTCTTCGGGCCGAACGGTAAGAAGCATCAGAAACAAATGAGAGGTTGGATGGTCCGCATGAAGGGAGAGGTCTTGGAAAAGATCGAGGGAGCGAGAGAACTGACAGAGGAAGCCTACAACGAGATCGTGAACACGGTCGCTCGAACCTACGAGCTCGCCGGCCAGATTCCGAAAGATGAGATCATGGCCCTCGCCGATGATCTGAAGAAGCAGTGGAAGAGTATAAAAAAGAGCGCCTCAGATACAAAAAAGGTGGCGAAGAAAACTTCCTCTACTACCAAGCGTGCGGTGAAAAAAGCCTTGAAATAATTTTAAGTAAAGCCTAACCCCTTCCTAAGTTTCTCCGCATTCCCCCACCGGAGCATCCCTAGATAGGACGCCCTAATCTTCGAACTTGGATTCTCCTTCACTCTCTTCAGCATCCTCCTCTTCGTCACTGTCCTCAACACTCGGTGATCTGGGAAGTGCACCCAGCCGAGGAAATCAACACCAGAAGAAAGAGTTCTGATAGAAACCTTGTTGGGATGGAGTTCTAGTTTGAGACTATTCCACAAGAAACCTCTAGCTTCAGAGAGATACTTCCCAAGTTCGAGCGTACTATGATATATCATAGTAAAGTCATCAGCGTAGCGGATATAGTACTTAGCTTTGAGTTTGTGCTTAATGAAGTGGTCAAACTCGTTCATATAAATGTTTACTAAAAGTTGAGAAGTGAGGTTGCCGAGAGGGAGGCCAGTGGGAAAGCTCATGATAATTCTTTCCAGAAGCCAGAGAGTATCTTTGTCTGCAATATGCTTTTCCAGAATATCCT
>CAYOPK010000009.1:0-1734 GCA_964405855.1 uncultured Candidatus Saccharibacteria bacterium | reverse complement strand
CTTTCCAGAAGCCAGAGAGTATCTTTGTCTGCAATATGCTTTTCCAGAATATCCTGGAGGATCTGGTGGTCTATGGAAGCGAAAAACTTCTTTATGTCACATTTCAATACCCAACACTGCTTGGTGTTGTTCTGAGAGACTTTCCGAGAAAAAGAGGCGAATCTCTCCAGAGCTTTGTGTGTGCCCTTGTTTAGTCTGCAGGAATACGAATCATGGATAAAGCGTTTATCGAAGTGAGGGTAGAGGACTCGATAGATAGCATGGTGCAAAAGTCTGTCTCGTACAGAAGCCTTGTGAATGTTTCTAGGCTTAGGGTCGGAGATGTTGAAAGCATGATAGGGACCGTGGGTGTAGGTTTTATTCTTCAGGTCTTGGTGCAGAGAGAAAATGTTGTCCATGAGGTGAAGTTGAAACTCTTGGACATCTTTCTTCTTCCTCTTCCCTCTTAGGAACTCTCGCCAAGCCAGGAGCAGGTTCTCGACGGAGATGATATTATCGTAGATATGATCGAGCCTTTGAAAAGCCCCCCCCCAGCGAGTTTTGCCGGTGATTTCTCATTGTCTTTCAGTATACAAACTCTGGATTATTTATAAAAATGATTTTCCTAAGGGATTGCAGCGAACTTTGGGTGTAAAAGTGGACTCAACGTTCTTGAGTATTTTAGAAGTCTTGTTTATTGCCAGTTATCAAAATAAATTAGAAAAAATTCCCACTCTTCTAATTGCATTAAAAAGAACGGATTTACTAAAATTCTTCCTCCAGGTAGCTTGGGAATTAAAAGCTCTAAACGACAATAAATATCTTTCTATTTCCACAGAAGTCCAGGAGTTGGGGCGCATGATTGGAGCTTGGAAAAAAGGGCTGGAATCAAAACTCCCCGACGCATAGATCGGGGAGAACTAATAAGTTGCGGGAGAGAACACCTGATTGCCAGCATTCCACCTGTTGTCGTCGCGCTGCCACGTGTTCACGTTCCACTTACGGTTGCCCGAGTTCCAGTTCACGTTCACGACGCAGGAGCCCTCTCGTGTTCCAGATTTTCCATGCCACCACCTTTCGAATACTCAATTGGTTGAATCTTATTTGGGACCTAGAAGTCCACTAATCCGAAATACCAACTGATAAAGTTTTTGGAAATGCAGACCAGCACTCTTCTTCAAGCCCTGGCCGGAAGAATTCTCGCTGTGCCTGCCTTCAAAATCTCCGCGCCCAAGCCATGACCGGAGCGTCATTAGAAATTTCCAATACATTATATAAAGAAAAGACCCTCGGGCCCAGTGACAAAGTGTCAAAGGGTCCGAGGGTCCAGTTCTGAGGTCTCAAGCCTCAGTTGCGGGAGAGAACACCTGACCGCCAGCATCCCACCCGTCGTCGCCGCGCCGCCACGCGTTCACGCCCCACTCACGGCCGCCCGAGCCCCAGCCCACGTCCACGACGCAGGAGCCCAGGTAGAAGAGGTTGGCGTAGCCGTTGTTAAGCAGCGCGCCCTCCTCCCCCTTGGGCTGCCGAGCGATGAGGCCGGCGATGACACCGCAGAGGACCGTCTCGCCGAAGAGATGGCTCGGCCCCATGCCAATCACCGGATCTTCGATCTCGGCGTCGGTCGCCATGCGAGTGAGCGTCTGCGGCTTGACCGTGATGGTCTTGCCGACTTCGATCACCCCAGCTTTCCCGACGACGTCGAGATTTAGGCCTTAGAATAAAGGGATTTAGACCTCGATATCTACAATTCTG
>CAYOPK010000008.1:0-11360 GCA_964405855.1 uncultured Candidatus Saccharibacteria bacterium | reverse complement strand
GTGGTCATAGGTTTAGAAAAAAGATTAATCAACGGGCCCGAGAACAATAGGTAGGTCAGGAGTCCCAGACCAATCCCCACGGCAATCCACTGGTTTCTGTTCATTTTCTTCATTTATTTCTCTTACTTAATATGTTGTTTATTATAGCAGAAACGCCCATTCTACGTACAAGCACCTCTATGATATTATGTGAACATATGACAGAAAATGAAAAAGAGCTCTTGAAAAACAGCATCCTCACCCGAGCCGAGATGCATCGCGATGCCAAAGAGCGCGTCAGCGAGATCGCAAAGGAATTTACCCGAGGTTTCGAACTTCTATCAAACTATCAAAAATCAGTCACCTTCTTCGGATCGACCGCCAGCAAGGAAGACAACTTCTACTACCAGAAAGCACGGGAACTCTCCGGTCGCCTGGTGCGAGAGCTAGGCTACTCGGTCGTCTCTGGCGGCGGTCCAGGCATTATGGAGGCGGCCGACCGCGGTGCCCATGAGGCTGGCGGGGACTCTCTTGGTCTCCTTATTAGTCTCCCGGATGCTCAACCAACCAACCCCTACATCACCGAAAGCGTCAGCTTCCACTACTTCTTCGCCAGGAAGGTGTGCCTCGCCTTCGGCGCAGAGGTGTTCATCTTCTTCCCAGGAGGTTTCGGGACACTCGATGAATTCTTCGAACTTGTGACTCTCATCCAGACGAAAAAAATTCAAGGCGTGCCCCTAGTCTGCTTCGGCTCAGAGTATTGGAACCCGCTAAAAAGCTTTATGGAAACTTCCATGTTGAGTGAGGGTAGACTTCTCCAGAATGCTATCAAACCAAGTGATCTAGACCTCTTCACAATTACCGACAGTCTCGATGAGATAGTAGAGATCGCTCGTCAGGCGCCTCTGCGCCACGAAGCTCCAGTTGAGAAAATTTAGGTTGTAGGAATATCGAAAATCGAAGACTCAAACTTCTCGCCAGCTATCTGCCGAGATACTTTGTACCCGCCGTAGATAGAGGGCATGAGTCCGACACCGTTACAACCTAGATTATAGTAGAGTCTCTGGTACTTCGGATCAGGACCAATCATGCGTAAAAGATTTTTTGTATAGCCCATGAGCCCATGCCAGATGAAGTGATAGTCCAGATCTTGCTTTCTGTCATAAGCTTGGCGCAAAAATTCTCCGATCTGTTTCCCCGCTATTTCAGAAAACTCCAGTTCTTGATCATAGCGCGAACGATCTTCTAGAGAAAAATCTGGACCGCCCACACAAATCAGGTTGTTCTTCCCCTCAACTGGCGAACTCGTCTCAGAATCAAAAGAGCGCCTGGTGACATAGAAATAAGGATCCCCAGGATTGTCGGTCAGGCCGATATTATTCGGTTGAAAATAATTGTTCGCCAGCGGTTCCCCAGTGTGAGGTTCTAGATAAGCCGACATAAACGCCACCACTCCACTCACATGATGGTGGAAGCGAGAATTCACCGCGAGACCTTCGCGAGTGAGGATGTCGAAATTTTCGAAACCATTCGTGCAAAGCACCACCTCGCCACACTCGATGGTATGCTTACCAACATCGAGAAGAACTCGCTCTTCATGAATGACTACTTTCTGGATCGGCGTGTGTTCAAAAAGTTCGAAACGCTCTGGGTACTTGGAGATTAGATAATTCACCACCTCCTGACAAAACAAAGCTGAGTTCATCACTCCTTTGTGTTGAGACCAAACGCCAATGTATTGCGGGTCGAAAGTTTCTATCTTCAAAGCGATTTCCTCCCTAGAAACCAAGAGGATCTGCTTATGATATTTCTCAGGAATCTTCGACAACTCTGGCCAATCTTCCCAGATCATGATGGGGGCGAAATGAAATCCACCTCGCCTTAGAAGATAGCCGTCTTCTAGGTATTCCAGAACTTTCCCCAGATTAGAAAAAGCGGTGTGGCCCTCGAACTCACTTTTGAAAATATTGACCCCGGCTTCGGTATAAATTTCTTCTAGAAGCTCCCAGGCTGTTTTCAAATCTCGCTGACCTCGACAAGCCATCTCGAGACCGAACTCTTTTACAATATCGGCAAAAGGTCTTTCAAATTCGTCCACGAGTTGTCCAGCGTTGTGGCCAGTAGCACCATGAGCCAATTTGTAGCCCTCGATGAGAGAAACCTTTTTCTCGGTGTGCTTCAGGAGGTAGAAAGCGGTCGCCACACCGGCGATACCGGCCCCGATAACGGCCACGTCGGTGGTGAGGTCGGCACCCAAAGTTTGGGTCTGGCGCTCGGAGTTGAGCTGATGAATCCACGGAGAACGGTTGGGCATAAAGTTCCTCATTATTATAACAATAAAGCCATAAAATCAGGGTGTTAATTTCTGCTTGACAAAAGTAGTGGAGTATGCTAGACTGGTAGTAGTTGGGCACTTCCGCCCACCAGTTCCCCCGGCCATGCCGGAGAAAGGTTGCCATGGGCATCCTCATCGCAGTGTTCGTTTCGCTTCTCGTCGTTTACGCAGCGGTCTTCTTTGGTTGCTTGTGGCTCCTGCCACTGGCATTCAAAACGGCGCTCGTCGCTCTGGCCGCCTGGCTTGCCTGGCACTGGGCCGGGCCGATTGTCCGGAGACGTGGTGGTGCTCGGGCTTGGTGGAACACCCACCGTCCGCGTGTCCAAGCGGCAGCGTTGATCTTCGGGAGCATGGTGCTCCTGGCGTTCATCCTCTGGTCGCTCTGGGGGCGTTATGCTCCCCAGTGCGCCGGTGGGGCCGGCATGGGTTGCTGGCCGTCCATGACGACCAGCAGCAGCCCAGTCACCGGGACGGGTGGTGGTGCCCTCGTTCAGAGGACGCTCACTGCCGGGTCGGAGTGGTCTGAGTGGGTAGAACTCCCGCTCGGAATCGACTTTGTTTTCGACCGTGCGGGGCACAACCTGCCCTACGCGGTGGAAACGAAGACGACGTCCGGCCACCCCGGAGTCACGGCTACTGTCCCCGCTGACTTGCCAGGTGACAAGCGCACAGCTTGCGAACGGCAGGTCCGGCTCGGAGAGTACGTCGGTGCTATCCGGCTCCGGATGGTAGAGCCGGGAGTGGAGGGAGCGAAGTTCAATCTCGCCTTCTTCCCCCTCGGGAATGGGCCCTGCAGTTAAGGGCCTCTCGCACAACACACGAAGCGCCGACTCCCAAGGGGGCCGGCGCTTTTTTCATACCTATTTTTCTGTTTTTCTGATTCTAAAACTCAAGATAGTCGGCTGTATTCGGAATTCTGAATGTATCAAGGATCAATCCGATAATCCCATAAGCCGAGAACATGATGAACATCCCCAAGAGGCCGTAGAGAATCTTCTTCTTCCCCTCTTCTCGACCCTTGTCAGCTGTTTCTGTGCGAATAAACTGGGCAATCCCCCAGAAGAAGACTAGCAAGGCCACAACGAAGGCCAGTGTGATGATGGGGTTCAAGATCAGAGAATTGATCTTGTTGAGAAAAGTGGTGATATCCATCTGGCCCTAACTTTTAGAGACCTTGAACACCTGGAACTGGAGTTGAGCCGCCCTGTTCGATGTTGAAGGCTCTGCCGATGAAATTAACCAGACCCCAAACGGAGACCATAACGAAGAGAGCGACGATGCCCCAGATCATGAGGTTCTTGCCTTCATCCTTCGCCTCAGCACCAGAGAAGATAAACTTCACCAAGCCGTAGAAGAAAACGAGGAGGGCGATAGCAACGATGATCGGAAGCGCCATCTCCACGAGCTCCCCAATGGACGTGAGGAGGGTGCGAAGATTGCCCAGACCCTGAGCGGCTGCGAGAGCTGGGGTGAGAGCGAGTGCTGGGATGATAAATTTTTTCATTTTGTTATTTTGAATTTTACTACTTACTGTCTACTACTTACTACCTACTGTTAATAATACCTACACGGTATACCTTAATGATACGTCAAGTATGCCGGAAGGCAATCTGGTTATCCCCTAATATTATTGCCGAAAACTTGGTATTGGCGGGGCAACAATTGTACTGCTAGCACCTCCAGGAAGAAGCTCATTCTGAATAAACCTGACCAAACCCCAAATCGAAACCATGACAAAAAGGGCAATGGTGCCCCAGATCATGAATGTCTTGCCCTCTTCAGCCGCTTTAGCATCACCACCAATTTTAAACAAAAATTTAAGTAACCCCCAGAAAAAGACGAGCAAGGCAATTCCTGCGAGAAGTATGGTGCTGAATCTAACCACTTCTGACAAGGACCTCAGTAGATTTTGCGTGCCCGCCAGCGCTGCGTAAGCCAGTGTGGGCGACAGGACCCCAAAGGAAACAAGAAAAAACTTTTTCATATAATTTTTAATTTTGTAATTATGTAATTATTGTACATTATAAGGCGGCAAAAGGGGCAGTCGGATATCCCCAAAGCCAAATTCGCCCGAAAGGAACCTTAAAATTCCCCAAACAGAGAGCATGGCGAAGAGGGCTAGACCGCCGTAGATCATCATATTCTTCCCCTCGGCCACCGCCTTGGTATCGCCACTAAGGTTATACATAAATCTGACCAAGCCCCAGAAGAAGAAAAGGAGTGCTGCCGAAGCCACTATTGGAATAATAGCGAGGATGAGGTTCACGAATATTCCTACAATATCGGCGAAGTTTCGAGAATCTCCTACAACTGAGACATAGAATACTGGAGGATTTTGCATAACTAAGACGTGAGGGCGTTAATGGTGTTCCTGATAACATTGGCGATCACCCAGGCGCCAAGCAGTATGGCTGTGCCCACGGCACTATAGAGCAGTGCCCGGCTGGCTGTGGCGATACTGGTTGGATTACCTCCCGCTGTGACATACATGAACCCTGCGTAGATGAAGCCTAGTACACAGAGTACGCCACCAATAGGTAAGATGACCTTATTTACCAAAGCCTCCATGATTTCGAAGAGGTTGTTACCAACGCTAAAAGGATTTTCAAGCATAATGGGGACACTTAAAGCGGGCGCAGGTTGCGTACTGCCACCAGCACTTCCCGCACCAGTTGTACCTCCTGTAGTTCCAGCACCAGTACCTGGATGTTGAGTGGCGAAGGCCAGATTGGCGAAAGGCGTCATCCAAAGAAGCAAGAAAGTGATAAAGAAGATTTTTGAAAAAGTTTTCATAATTTTAAGCTCCTAGCAAGAAAGTTACATTTGGATCAAGCAAGGTACTGGTAATACTATACACCACCACCCAAGCCACTAGTATGATCACGTAGCCCCAGATAACCTTACCCAGCACTTCCTTGGAACGTGTCCAAGCGCTGGAATTACCTTGAGAAGTGATGAGGAGGTAGCCCACATAGACAAGCATGAAGACCAGAATCAGAGTGGAGATGAGGACCAGGTTATTGATGCCATTTTTAATAAGAATCATGAAATGACCGAAGTTGCAGTCGGGTCCATTGCATATATTTGTAACTGTTTCCCAACCTGGTAGCATAAATTTAATTTATATTATATAGGAAGATTATCTAATCAGCGCCTCCAGGGCTCGACTAGCCGTGTTGACCGCACCAGAAGTTCTGGCTCGACCGCTAGTAACTGACTCGACCGCCTCCTGTAGTAGTGCCGATGTGCCAGCCGGGTTCGGGTCTACCCAAGCGCGGGTCTGTAAAGCCGAGTCGTAGAAAATTGGTCCGAAGGCACCACTAGGCTTAACGCTCAAGAGATCTCTCCTGGCTGGCGAAAGACCGAGGATGTTTACGAGAGCCAGGGCGTTGTCTCGAGAGACCAGCTGGAGCCCAGCCTGCAAAGCGACCGAGGCGTTCTTGGTCCCGCGAGAGATGGCCACACCATAAACTCGGCCAGAAGTGATAGACCGACCAGAAACTCGAGACTGTGGAACTGTCACCACGCCAAAGTTTAGAGTTGGTGACTTGCGTCTGATAACCGGCAGCTCACTCTCTAATCCTAGATAATAGGCAGACTCTCCGGAAGCGAAGTGGGTCTGCGCTTCTGGCAAGGTTCTGTTCCAGCTGTAATACGGACGAGTAGGGTTGGCGAACTGGGTATAGAAGTCGAGAGCTGCCTCGGCTGGCATGATAGGTAGACCAGGGTTCGTAGCAAGGAGTGAGCGCAGTTCGGTACCCACAAAGCCTGTCACCGGTGTCCCCGCTTGGAGGAAAAGAAGGGAGAGAATCTCTTTGTACCGTGGAATGTTACGGGCTTCGCCGAGAGCGATGGTGGACTGAGCAATATTCCCAGCTGGGTCACGTTTGGTCAGAGTAGCTGCTATGGCATAAATCTCGTCCCAATAAGAGAAGGGGTTCGCGATGCCAGCCGAGGAGAGCAGGTCCCGGTTGTAATACATAACTAGAGGGTCGATAGCTAAAGGTAGAGCATACACACCCTCTGGTGAGAGGAAAATCTCTCCGCCTTCGGCAAAAGTATTTTTGAAATCCCTCTCACTCACACTTCCGTATGGGATGGGGAGGAGCTTGGCTCTCGCCGACCAGAAGTCGCTCTGAGAAATGATGACCAGATCCGGACCCTGACCACGCGCCAGCGCCTCGGTGAACTCGGCCTGGAGAGTTTCGGGAGCCTTCTCGGTATAAACATAGCTCAAGGCATCAACTTGGTTTAACTGCTGTTCATTGAGGAAAAGGTTAAACTCTGATGCTGTAATACTGCCCCAGACTTGAATCACGGCCGAACTAGAGGAAGAACCGCGATAAAGCGAGAACACCGCCACCGCGACGACGATAAAAAATCCGAAGATAAAAAGGAGCGCCAGTTGAAACTTAGACATACAATAATATTAACAGACAACTCACAACCTACAACTAACAACTAGAGACAAATCAAAGATGCTAGCGAATCCCCTTCGCGCAATTTCATAATACGGACGCCCTGAGTCTGACGACCGAGGACTGGAATCTCGGAGAGATCGACGCGGACGACTTGGCTCTTCTTCGAGATGGCGATCACTTCTGCCTCTGTTTCTGTCACCACCTGAGAGGCGATAACGTCGCCAGTTTTGCTGGTCACTTTCGAAGTGAGGATACCGGAACCACCTCGGCCTTGGATCTTGTACTCAGCGAGCTCGGTGCGCTTACCGTAACCATTCTTCGAGATCACGAGAAGATGAGCCGTCTTCCACTCTTTCTTCACCGCGTGGGCACCGACAACAACGTCGCCCTTGCCGAGCTTGATACCGCGAACTCCGCCGGCGGAGCGACCCATTTCTCGCACATCGGCTTCCTTGAAGCGGATGGACTGACCTTCTTTCGTGACGATGACTACATCGTCACCCTTCTCGACGAGTTCGACAGATATAAGTTTGTCGCTTGGTGCCAGTTTGATAGCGATGATCCCCGAGGAGCGAACGTCGCTGAACGACTTCGCAGAAACTTTTTTCGTTGTGCCCTGCTCGGTCACCATGAGCAGAGAGCCAACAATATTCTTCGCCTCCTTCGGCATCGGCAAGATAGAAGTAACACGCTCGCCCTCGGTGAGAGAGATGAAGTTCATAATAGACTTGCCACGTGTCGCGCGCTTGCCTTCTGGGAGCTCATACATCTTGATCTGATAAGCCTTGCCCCTGTCGGTAAAGAAAAGTAGGTCGTCGTGAGTTGAGGCAGTGAGGAAGTTGGTGACAAAGTCTTCTTCCTTCGTATCTAGATCCACCACACCGACACCGCCACGCTTCTGGCGCTTGTACTCCCCTGGATTGGTGCGCTTGATATAGCCACCGGAGGTCAGTACCAGTGCGTTCTCTTCTTCTGGGACCAGGTCCTCGACGGAGAGGTTCTTCACGGCGCCCTTTATAACCTTGGTGCGGCGGTCGTCACCATACTTGGCTTCGAGGTCTTCCAACTCGGTCTTGATCACCTTGAGAATCTTGGCTGGGGAAGCCAGAAGCTCTTTCATCTCCTGAATGAAAGCTTGCACTTCTTTGAGTTCGTCTTCGATCTTCTGGCGTTCGAGGCCGGCCAGTTTCTGGAGACGCATCTCGAGGATGGCACTGGCCTGAATTTCGGAGAACTTGAACTTCTTCATTAAACCTTCTCGAGCGTCATCCACCGTCTTCGAAGCGCGGATAAGTTTGATCACTTCTTCGATGTGGTCTAGCGCCTTGGAAAGGCCGAGCAAAATATGTTCGCGCTCTTCGGCTCGAGCCAGGTCGTAGGCAGCGCGGCGACGCACGACGTCTTTCCTGTGTTTGATAAATTCTTCGAGAATGACCTTGAGTGAAAGCGTCTGAGGCACGCCATCTACGAGCGCTACGAGGTTCAGATGGAAGGTGTCTTCGAGTTGGGTATGTTTATAAAGCGAGTTGAGGATCTTCTGTGGTTGAGAGCCGGCCTTGAGGTCGATGACGATACGAATATCTTTGGTCGACTCGTCGCGCATGCCTTTGATCCCTTCGATCTTCTTGTCGCGGTGAAGTTCGGCGATCTTCTCGATCAAAAATTGTTTGTTAACACGATATGGGATCTCAGTAATGACGATCTGAGTTTGTCCGGCCTTACTTTCGGTAATGTCGGCCACACCACGAGTCACTATCGGACCACGACCGGTCGCATAAGCGTGGTGAATATCTTTCTCATTGAAAATTACGCCACCAGTAGGGAAGTCGGGCCCCTTCACCAACTCGAGGAGATCGTCGGTGGTGGCTTCTGGGTCGTTGATGAGCATGATGGCTGCGCCCACCACCTCGCTCAAGTTGTGTGGAGGGATGTTCGTCGCCATACCCACGGCGATACCGAGCTGGCCGTTCAGAAGCAGGTTTGGAGCTACTGTCGGAAGCACCTTCGGCTCAGTCTTCGTACCGTCGTAGTTTGGTTGGAAGTCGACCGTGTCCTTGTCTATATCGCGGAGCATTTCTCCGGCGAGCTTACTCATCTTGGCTTCGGTATAACGGTAAGCAGCGGCCCCGTCACCGTCAATGGAGCCGAAGTTACCCTGACCGATGACCAGCGGATACCTCATGGCGAAGTCCTGGGCCAAGCGCACCATGGCGTCATACACCGCCACGTCACCGTGCGGGTGGTACGAGCCGATCACATCTCCCACCACAGTAGCGGACTTCCTGGTCTTGGCGGAGGCGGTGAGACCCTTCTCATTCATCGAGTAGAGAATACGTCTGTGTACTGGCTTCAAACCGTCGCGCACATCTGGTAGAGCGCGGTCGGTGATAACCGACATGGCGTAGTCGATGAAGGACTCCTTCATCTCGGTGGTAATCTGGCGAGCCACTACGCGGTCGCCACTCTGGATCTCTGGTTTATTGTCCGCCATAGGTGTTAATAGTTTTCCCCTTCATCTCTTCATAACTAGCATTGAGGTCGAAATCACTCACGCCGCCGAAGCTGTTTTTCATCTCGCCCCAAGCTCGACCAATAGCGTCGAAAGTTGAAGAAACCGAAGCCCCGATAGACTGTAGGGGACTAACTTCTGCCACTAGCTGTGAGTTGTTGGTTGCGAGCTGTGGGTTGTTGGTTGTTGGTTGTTGGTTACCCTGCGCCATAACTCCCCCGTTGCCGAAATTCACCATGGTCCAAATAGCAAAGATCATGAGAGTGGTGCCACCAGAAACAGCGAAAGCAAAATTCTTCTTGTGGGTATCAGATCTCTGATGAATGGTGGATAAATATTTACGCATCTTCTTTCAAAACCACGATCTCGCCCTTCTTGCCCTCGAGATCTTTTTTCTTCACTACTAGTTTATCAATACTTTCGACTTTTGACTCCCCGCCTTCTTTTAGAAATTGTGCTAGGGAAGTCTTATCATAACTCATGGGGATGATCACCGCTGGCTCAAGAGAAACAGCCAACTTATAGGCATCGGTGGTGGTGAAGAGGATGTCGATATCCTCGAGGTTGCCCAACACCTCGGCCTTGAGCTGAGGCGTAGCCAGCTCACCTAGGAAGCAGAGCCTCATACCTTCAAACGAGATGAGATAAACCGTATTGAAGCCCTCGCGCCCATCGGAGAGGAAACCTTTTATGAAAATGTCCTTGACCTCGTATTCACCAGGGCCGGTGATGACGAAACCCGCCTTCGCCAAGGCTTCGGCGGGCAAGGCCTGATTTGATGAAAAAAGAGTAACGTCAGAGCTAGCTTTAGCCTGAGGGTTCAACACTAGCGAAAGCTCGCCTTGAGCAATTTTAAAGGAGTTTCCGCCCTGATACGTAATAATCATGTTCGCGTAATTATACCAAAAACAGCCTGATTTGCTAGTAATCTATGCCTACACCTTTTTCGTGCCCCAATGCCTTAAGTTGAATTATTTAAAAAATTTGGTATAGTCTCAGGGTTCTTTATTAGCCACCGTTTCTGTTATCCCCATCCGGTCTGGCAAACACTGATGAACCGATGGGACCAGATACGGCCACTTACAATGTCATTATTTAGCAAACTAACCTCGACGGCTTCTAAAGCTGTGGAGGCGCTCCCGGTTCTAAACACAGAAGAAGTTACAGAGGCACAGAAGTTTATAGACTCTATCCCCACTCCCCCAGTGGTGGACGATCTCGTGGAAGGACCAGTGATCAGTATCGACAAGGGCGCGGTCTATATCGACCTCCCACCATTCGGTACCGGTATCATCTATGGTCGTGAGTTCCAGAACGCCCGCGATATTATCAGGAAGATCAACGTCGGAGACACCGTCGCCGGCAAGGTGGTGGATATTGGTGGTGCCGAAGGCTACATCGAGATCTCTCTCAAGGAAGCTCGCCAGGCTCTCATCTGGAGCGAAGCCGAGGAAGCGATCAACGAGAAGCGCACCTTCGAACTCCCTATCACCGATGCCAACAAGGGCGGTCTGATCATCAACTGGCAGGGTATCACCGGGTTCCTCCCGGCTTCCCAACTCAAGCCTGAGCATTACCCACGTATTTCTGACGGAGACAAGGACAAGATCCTCGATGAGCTGAAGAAACTCGTTGGTGAACGTCTGCTCATCACCATCATTGGTGTCAATCCAAAGGAAGGCAAACTCATCTTCTCTGAGAAGAGTCCCGAGACTAAGGACAAAGAGAATATCGTCTCTCGTTACGCTCTGGGCGATGAACTCAAGGGTGAAGTGACTGGCCTCGTCGACTTCGGTATCTTCGTGAAGCTCGAAGAAGGGCTTGAGGGTCTAGTCCACATCTCTGAGATCGACTGGGGTCTAGTGGAGAATCCTAAAACCATGTTCAAGATTGGTGAGAAGGTGAAGGTGAAAGTTATCGAGATCAAGGATGACAAGATTTCCCTCTCTATCAAGGCTCTCAAGGAAAATCCTTGGAAAGAAGCTGAGAAGAAGTACAAGAAGGACATGCAAGTCCAAGGTGTGGTGATCAAGTTCAACAAGCACGGCGCACTGGCTTCTATCGAGGAAGGTGTGGCTGGTCTCATCCATGTCTCCGAGTTCGGTTCCGAAGAGAA
>CAYOPK010000007.1:0-11727 GCA_964405855.1 uncultured Candidatus Saccharibacteria bacterium | reverse complement strand
TGATACAAACGGTGATGGAAGACCTGACACTTGTTTTTACGGGGGAGTATCGTCTCCGATTAACCCGCCGTGTCGTGGTTCTAAAGACACAACTGTTCCACCCTATGTTCCACCTCCAATAAATCCTGGCCCAGGTGGCGGCCAGTGCACCTTCAACCCTTCGAGCTATGGGAATGACCAACCTACCCCAAGTTCGATCGATGCTTCTCAAGTTATCTTTGAGGACAACAGCGCGGTAGGGAACTGGCCGGTGACAGCGAACCTCAGCTCCGCCAGTGTCGGCAGTGGTGTTATCCGCCTGCCTTATGACAAAACCAATGTCTGGCCAAGCAATCTTCTGGTGACCGAAGCAACCAACGCCAACCCTTGGATCATCATTTGGAGAGATGGCGCTTGGAGAGCAACAACATTTAGCTGGCTCAGACCAGGCCAGACGGAGAAAGATGTGGATGATGTCTTCTTCGGTGGTGGTGGGGGAGCACAAACATTCAGCAACTTCAAGCCAGTAGCCGGAGAGAGATACGGCTTCATGGTCTCTGGTATTGCGCGCGCTGGTGTCGCGAACAATGTTCGGGAACGTTCGAACATTGTCATGATGACGTGGCCGACTGTCCCAGACCCAGCTTGCTCAACCACTCCAGGCCCTGGCCCCGGCACGCCACCACCAGCTCCCGGCACTCCGGGCGGACCAACTATTAGCTCGGTCAGCCCAAGCACGGTGGCTCCTGGAGCAACCATTACTATCAATGGAAGCAACTTGAGCAGTACAGTCAGGTTTGTAAGTAGTGTGAGCGGAGCAAACACTGTCGGAGGAGCCTCGGTCAATACAGCCAAGACTCAGGTAACAGTGCAGGTGCCTCCCGACCTCGCCTCTGGCTCAGCCACTGTTCAGAATATTGTCTTCAACAACAGCTCTATCGTCTCTAACACTTTCCCAATCACCATCGGCACCACTTCTGGGCCGATCGTTACTGCCACACCAACTAGTGTTATACGACCAACTGGGATAGAGACCGTAGGTTACCTAGGTCGAACATATAACAATGGTTGGTGGCCAAGCCTCTCTCCGGATGGGCGCTACGTCGCCTTCGGTAACTGGGGAGACAGTTATGTGTTGGATCTAGAATCTGGAAACACTACGCCGGCTTGGAACTTCAACAAACCAGAAGGTTTGCCGGAAGGTGTTAGGTGTATGGCCGGTCAGTGGCTCTCTAACACTAAGCTCACTTTCATCTGCGAGGTCACCGAGACCAACATGTGGAGATATGAAGTGACAGTAGGTGAATGGATACCTAGGAAAACTGCTGATAACCCAAACTACGTCCTAGCCACCACTTGGAAAGCTGAAGATGGACACTGGGCCACTTATGCAGCACCGAACACAAGAAGTGGTACTCCAAGCAAGATAGTTAAGAATAACCAAGTATTGGCTACAAATGTTGGGGGAGCACTGTCGATCAGTGGGAATATGTTGGTTCATACTTGTGACAACAGCAACCAAAGTATCTGTGTTCGAGAAGGCAACGTCCTAACTAGAACCTACCAAGCCCGAACACCAATACACGGCACCGCCACCGGCGGAGGCTATATTGTCTACGGTGGCTATGGTCCAGTTCGAGGCATCACTCCAAATGGAACCGACACTGATCTAACTCTCATACCATCGAGACTCGAGGGCCCGAGCGACGTCTTCTTAGTAAACGGCGCTCGCTGGGTGAGCACTGTTGCTTGGAATTCTGAAAAATCCTACATCCTCCTGCGCCCATGGGGCTCACGCTCAGCCATAGTTCTAGAAGCTCCGGCCATCTGGGCCAGCGTGGTGCAGAAGGGTAGCAACCTTGTTGTGGCCTACAGCGGAGAGGTGGGTGATATAGCCATCCTCACTGTGCCTATAAATGCTCCGCGACATCAGTTTTAAAAAATGAGATGAGATGAAAAAAATTTTCGGACACATTTTCATAGCCACGATCCTGTTGGGGGGAGCTGCTATCCCTTTACAACAAGTTAGCGCCCAACAAGTTTATTGTGAGGGCGGAACTTCTTCGCCACCAGGTTTTCCTAAATTAGAGCCAAGTAGAGAAATTTGTGAAGGAAAGGGTGGCACGGTCGTTCGAGAATCAGAGGGTTTTATTAATCAAGGTGTAGCTGGTATGGCAAAAGATGTGGCAGCTGGACTAGTGGATGCTTTTGCAATAATCCCCGCAACAATAGCCCTAGTAGTACTCCAGATCGTTAACCTGCTTGTTTGGCTGGTGGGAGCGATTCTAAACTTTTCTGTTCAGTACTCGATAGTAGAGTTCGCAGATAATACTAAAAATGCCAACATTGTAACCACACCTTGGGGCATCCTGCGAGACATCGCCAATATGGCGCTCATCTTCATGCTTCTCTACGCTGGCATCAGAACTATTTTGGGCCAGGGAAATGAAAACAAGAAAATTATCGTCAATGTAGTGGTGATCGCTGTGCTGATCAACTTCAGCATGTTCTTCACCCGAGTCATTATCGACACATCGAACATCATCGCCATCACCTTCTACGACGCGGCAGCCCCAGGATCTTTAAGCGCCACGGCCAGTACTGGACTATCGGAGGCGTTGATGAAACCTCTTCAGCTACAAAACATTTTTAAGGTAGTAGGTGGCTTAGATCCAAGTAAAGCACTCATCGCCGCTGTGATGGGTATCATCTTCGGACTTATCGCCACCTTCGTCTTCGCAGCCATCGCCCTTCTCCTGATCATCAGGTTCGTGCTACTTATCATAGTCATCATCTTTTCCCCACTAGCCTTCGCCGGCATGATTCTTCCTCAGGCTAAAAAATACACAGATCAGTGGTGGGAAACACTGTTGGGCCAAGCCTTCTTCGCCCCCATCTTCTTCCTCATGGCTTGGGTGGTTATCGTGGTTGCTAATGGTCTAATACCAGAGAGCGACGGCACGTTTGCCAACGCCATTCTTGGCAGAATTGACACAACCGGCACTGTCGCAGGGGGTAGTGGCACCATCAGCACCATCAACCCACCGGGGCCAAATGATGTGGGTGTAGTAGTAAACTTCATCATCGTTATCACCCTACTCATCACCGCTCTGATCATGGCCAAGGAGTGGGCAAACAAGGCCGGTGGCGGTGTCTCCAAACTCACCGGCTGGGCCACAGGAGCAGCTGGAGCAGCCAGCTTCGGTCTAGCTGGCAGGGCTGGTAGGTATACTCTCGGAGCTGCTAGTGAGATGGCGAAAGACACCAGAGCATACAAAGCCTTGGAAAAATCTTCTGTAAAAGGTGGTATGGCTGGCGCCGCCTCTCGCCTGGCACTGGCTGCCACCGATAAAACCAGCCGAGCTTCGTTTGATGCTCGTGGAGGTAGGTTGGGTGGCATCTTGGGCGGTGCTAGCCTGGATGCCGGGAAGGCTCAGGTCGGCGGCTTCGAAGCTGACAGAAAGGCCTTTAGAGAATTCGTGGAAGCACCCGG
Source organism: uncultured Candidatus Saccharibacteria bacterium (assembly GCA_964405855.1). Classification (GTDB taxonomy): domain Bacteria; phylum Patescibacteriota; class Minisyncoccia; order Phycocordibacterales; family Zambryskibacteraceae; genus UBA5004. The sequence continues at coordinate 8,255 of CAYOPK010000007.1, read as the reverse complement.
TACAGAATCCCACAAGAAAAGGCAGGAGAGAGCCCGTAAAGCTGGTATTGAACTGGGTATTACTGACAATATTGGAGCGGCCAATAATTACGCCATAAATCAGAGGAGAATAGAGGAGATTGAAGAGGCTGCACGCAACAGTGGCGTGATGACTCCGGCTCAGGCAGCAGAGCTCTCTACACTTACTCATAAATTAAGGATAGAGGCGATCAAGCAAGATGCTCGGGATACTGGAGTGATGACTCCGGCTCAGGCAGCAGAGTTGGAAAGACTCGAAAGTGAAGAAGCGAAAAAGAAAGGGGTTGTGGAAGAATTTGAAAAATCGATCACCAAAGCCTCGACGAAGGAGATCGAAGCCATTGTCGACTCAAACCGAGAGCTTCTCAAGAGTAGTGAGTTCGCCAACAAGCTTAATGTTCAACAGCTTGAGGCTCTTACGAAGAGTGACAAACTATCAGAAACTGAAAAAGACGATCTCAAGAAAAGCCGGTCTGCCCCAATGGTGGCATTTAATGATGGAGCCGGCTTGAAAGCTCTTGCTGTTCCTGCCGCTGCCAGAACTGAGGCTGAAATAATAGCAGCTAAAAAAGTTGAAAGGGCTAGAAAAACGATCAAGGCTCTGTCTGATTCTGAAATTGAAATGGTTGATCCTGAATGGATCAAGGATGACGAATTTGTAAGCCAGCTGAGACAGCCTCAGGTAGACTCTCTGCTCAAGAGTGGTAAGTTTACTAACACCCAAAAGGAATCGGTAAAAACCTCCAGAAGGAAGCCTCTCTTGGATGCCTTGACCTCAAGCGCTGCCGGGGTCGCTGGTGCTGCCGACAAGGTTAGGACAATTATTAAGAAGACTGATCCGAAAGTATTGGCTGGTTATCTTAGTATCCCTGGCGAAAGAGGCCAAAATATAGGTTATGAGCCTGATGTTCTTGCTTCATACACACCAGAAATACTGAAAAGAATGGTTGGAGAAATGAACCAGGAAGACATCCAGAAGTTAAGAGGTGCTCTGCTCGGCCCACCTCCTACCGCTAACCCACAAACCGCGACATGGTTAGCAGACAGAGGAAACGGAAGGGGAGTAGATAGATTCAGTTAAAAAATGTCATATACCAATGCACAACTAAAAGAAGCAGGTCAAAATCTTTCGCCGGAAGCGAAGGACTTTGCGACATCCAGCGAAGTGATAGAGATGATCTCTACACATCTTAAAAATGCGGGGCTCTCAAAAGGACAGGCCGAGGATGCAGATAGTGAAATACTATATGCTCTCCTCGGACTTCAAACCCTCGACGACTCCATGAAAAACACCGCCTCAGTAGTTAAAAAGCCTGTTGAGGAACTAAACCCACTGAAAGCCAAACTAAGGACAGATATTTTTGACAAACTAACAGAGATTGAGAGGGCACACCCTAAAAAGGATGCTGGTGAGAAAAAACCTGTAGTCCAAGCAACTTCTCTCATCCCAGAAATTCCACCGAAAATTCTGCCTGCTATTGAGCCTGGGGAAATGGCTCATGAAGTCGAAAGGCTACCAACAACCGACAACCCACAACCGACAACAGAGGTTAAGGCACCGACAACCTACAACTTACAACCGACAGTAAATTCAGAACCGACATCGACACCTAAACATGCTTATCCGGGTGGGGTGGACCCGTATCGAGAGCCGATAGAATAACCAACAACCGAGGACTAACAATCGACAGCTTCTCATGCAGTGAGGTTCGTTGTGAGTTGTAGGTTGTCAGTTGTTAGTGCTCGAACTCTGGCTGTTGGTGGTTAGTTGTTGGTTGTAAGTTATAATATCCCCATGCGATACCAAGTTCCTCAATTTATCGAAGTGGAAGACAAGATCTTCGGACCACTGACCTTCAAGCAGTTCGTTTATGTAGCTGGAGGGATCGGAGCGGTAGTGCTTCTCTTTACCTTCCTACCAAACTTCATCGCCTTCCTCATCGCTGTGCCGGTCGGAGCTCTGGCGGCGGCGCTCGCATTCTATAAATACAATTCGAAACCCTTTATCCACTTCGTGGAAGCTTTCTTCCAGTACTCACTTACCAACAAGCTTTATATATGGAAAAAGACCGACAACCAACCACCCACAACCAACAGCAAGGTGACAGCAGGCCCCATTCAGCAAGTGCCGGTGCCCAAGCTCTCCGAAAGTAAATTAAAGGATCTGAGTTGGAGCTTAGACATCAAGGAGAATCAGAATCTTGTTGGGCAAGATTCTGATTCTGCAACCAACAACCAACCACCTACGACCGACAACAGGGGGCAGGGCACCAACAACTAACCACCAACAACCAAAACATGAAGCAGTTCAGGTTTAGGGATTGGAAAGTTTATAACGATTCTCAGGAACTGTTTTCAATACTTCTTAAGGTGGTGAGAGAAATGCCTAAAGAGCACCGATTTGAGCTGGGAAGCCAACTTCTACGATCAGGTTCGTCAATAATCCTCAATATTGCTGAAGGAAGTGGGAAAAGATCAGAAAAAGAGTTAAACCGATTCATAGAAACAGCCCTTGGTTCTTCTTATGAGACTCTCGCCAATATAGACATCCTGCTAAAGAACGGCCTGGTAGAAACCGCTGTAGCCCAGATAATCCAAGAAAAAATCTCTGATATTTGCAGTCAGCTTGGCGCCTTTAAGAAAAAGCTGGATCTGTAACCGGATTTTATTGTTTCTCGTTGGCCATTAGTTGTGGGTGGTTTAACCTCATTTGTAGGTTGTGAGTTGTTGGTCGTTGGTTTTTCTACTCCTAGTTGTTGGTGGTTGGTTGTGGGTTGTAGGTTATAATGAATATATGTCGGATAAAACTAGCGCTACTCAAGATTTCGTACCTATCAAGGAAGTGCGTGATGGCATCATCATGCTAAAAGATGGGGGCATGCGTGCCGTCCTGCTCGCCTCCTCCATGAACTTCTCTCTCAAATCTTCTGATGAGAAGAATGCTATTCTCCTGCAGTTCCAAGACTTCCTCAACTCACTCGACTTCTCTATCGAGATCCTGCTTCAGTCTCGCAAACTTGACATTCGTCCTTACATTGCGTTACTCGAAGAGCAGGAAGGTAAGCAGGAGAATAGTCTCATGAAGATCCAGGTCAGGGAATACATTGAGTTCATAAAGAACTTCACCGAGAGCGCGAACATTATGAGTAAGCATTTCTTCATCGTCGTACCTTATGACCCAGCAATTATCTCCGGTGGTGCGACCCAAGGCTTCCTTAGTAATATCGGCATTGGGAAGAAGGCCTCGAGTGAGGAGAAGGCCAACAAGAGCTTCGAAGAAACTCGTAGTCAACTAGAGGAGAGGTTGTCAGTGGTGGAGCAAGGACTCGTCCGAACTGGTGTGCGTGTCGCCAGACTCGGCACGGAGGAGACTATAGAGCTTTTGTACAAGGCCTTTAACCCTGGCGAAGCCGAAAAGCCAATAAAATCCGGGAACTAACAACCGACGACCGACAACTCACAACTGGGGACGGGGATGATTCTGGAAAGCTGTTGGTGGTTAGTTGTTGGTTGTAAGTTATAATATGTTTATGGGAATATTCGATTCTATTTTTAAGAAAAAGGAGGAGCAAAGCGAAATCTCTTCTATCTTGCCACAGGAAATTTTCCGCGCGAGTGTTTTGGAGTTGAAAGATATCATCGCCCCGTCCGCGCTGAAGATCAGCCCTAAGGAGATTAACTTGGGTGAGAAAATTATACGCAGCTTCTTCGTCATCTCATACCCACGCTTCCTCTCAGAAGAGTGGTTCAGCCCCATCATCAATATGGATAAGGTTTTCGACGTCTCCATCTTCGTCCACCCGATCGAAACCTCACGTGTTCTCCGCCAGTTCCAGAGGAAGGTGGCTGAGGTCCAGAGCCAGATCAGCATCAGGGAGCAGAAGGGCTTGGTGCGTGACCCCGTCCTCGATGTGGCTTATCAGGATCTGGAGAATCTCCGCGACCAACTCCAGCAGGCTCAGGAAAAACTCTTCGACGTCGGGCTCTATATCACTATCTACGGCGACAGCCAGGCCGAGCTCGATAAAGTAGAGTCTGAGATTAAGAGTATCCTGGAAGCCAAGCTCATCTATGTCAAACCCGCCCTCTTCCAACAAGAGCAGGGTTACAAGTCCACTCTACCTCTCGGCACCGATCTCCTCGATGTCCACTCGAAGCTGAACTCTTCTCCACTCTCATCACTCTTTCCCTTCACCTCCTTCGACCTCACTTCTGACAAGGGGATTCTCTACGGGGTGAACAGGCACAACTCTTCGCTCGTCCTCTTCGACCGCTTCTCACTCGAGAACTATAACTCTGTCATCTTCGCCAAAGCTGGTGCCGGGAAGTCCTATGCCACCAAGCTCGAGATTCTCCGCACACTCATGTTCGAGACAGAAGTGATCGTTATTGACCCTGAGCGTGAGTACGAGTACATGGCCGAAGCGGTGGGCGGACGCTATTTCAATATCTCACTCAACTCTGAGCACCACATCAACCCCTTCGACCTACCTGTGCCTGGGCCGGGGGAGAGCGCGGCCAATGTTCTCCGCAGTAACATTATCAACCTAGTGGGCCTCTTCCGGCTCATGATGGGTGGTCTCAGTGCGGAAGAAGACGCCATCATCGACCGCGCCATCACGGAAACTTATGCGTTGAAGGACATCACTGCGGACTCAGACTTCTCAACCGTCGAGCCGCCGCTGATGTCGGATTTCGAACTCGTGCTCTCGGGCATGGAGGGGGGAGAGTCTCTGGCGCAGAGATTCTCGAAGTACACCAAGGGAACTTGGGCCGGCTTCATCAACCGTCCAACCAATGTCGATATCAATAAGAAATTCGTCGTCTTCTCCCTCCGCGACATGGAAGACGAGCTGAAGCCGATCGCCATGTACATCGTCACCCACTACATCTGGAATGCGGTGAGAAGGGAGCTAAAGAAACGCCTCCTCGTCATCGACGAGGCTTGGTGGATGATGAAGTCTGATGATACGGCCTCCTTCCTTATGGGTCTGGTGAAAAGAGGGCGCAAGTACTTCCTCGGCGTGGCCACTATCACCCAGGACGTGGGCGACTTCCTGAAATCTCGTTATGGAGTACCTATCATCACCAACTCCTCGATCCAACTTCTTCTCAAACAGTCCCCAGCCACCATCGACGAACTCCAAAAAACCTTCAACCTCACTGATGAAGAGAAATACCTACTCCTCGAGTCTGATGTCGGAGAGGGGATCTTCTTCGCTGGATTGAAACACGTCGCCATTAAAACCATCGCCTCCTACACCGAAGATCAGATCATCACCTCTGACCCCTCTCAGGTTCTGGCTATCAAGAAAGCTCGCGCTGAAGCGCTCGAAGATAGAGAGGTGGAGAACATTTCAAGAAAGGACGAGCTCGATGAAGCTGTAGTAGGAGTTCCTAAAAATGAATAATGGAGGAGGATTTCAAGCCTAGGATAAAAAACTCGACAGCGGTATTAATGATCTTCGTGTCATTTTTTTATGATGCCCTACAGGCCCTTATTAATCTCATACCAATAGCCGGGCAAATCCTTGCTTATGGGGTGCTTCTGCTTTCAGCTTTCCATCTTTTTGTTTGGTTTAAAATCCATGACGTTGGTTTTCTAGAAAGATTCGGGGCGAAGAAGATTATGGCTTATATCGCTGTTCCTATTATAGAAATCCTGACTGTTGGTATAGCGCCTGGAATTACTATTGCCACTGGCATAACCATAGCCATAGTTAAATCAGAAGATGCCTTAATAAAAGCTGGCCTCATAAGCAGGGAGGACTTAAGAATGATAGAGAGCTTCGTTCTACGAGCTGGGAAAGTGCATGGATTTGATTCTCCGGAATTTAAACACGCCCTCTCTGGTTCGCTTAAAAAGGAGGTGGAGAAAAGATACGCTAACCCCGAAGCTAAGAGTGTCATTACAAATACTGTTAACAAGCAAATAAAAACTGGCAGTTCTGAAGAACAAAAAAATAATGCTTCCTCTCAGCAAGAAATAAGTAATTTAAAGAAAGATATCCAAAGAGCAGAGAGTGAACTCCAACAACTAAGAGCTCAGAAAACAAAAGCAGACGATCTTTTGAAAAGTAGCGACGAGCTTGCTGAAACAATAATTAGAGATGCGAGAGAGAGGGATGGTGAAGAAAGAGCCCGGAAACTATCTGATATACATTATAATGGTCGGGCTGTTGCGGCCGACAAGGCAATTTCTCTATCCAGAGAAGTGCGGCAAAAAGAAAACTATATATTCTCTTTAAAGAGTAAGTTGTCTGGATTAGAGAGGAGAAACACCAGTAGGGGTCAGGCAAAAGCCGCCTAAAGCAAGTTCTTGGGCACAGCTTGAAATTAAGAATGGGTTATAATAAATCTATGAAATTCTTCCTAGCCTTATTACTTACCATCTACTGTCTACTACCTACTCCTGCCAACGCTCAATCCGTAGACCTTCTCTGGGAAGGGGAATCATACACTCCGCCGTTCTACCAAGGGGGAGCGCCATGGAGTAAACAGGGTTACATCTCTCTAGTCGCCATACCGAATGGCCTCGGTGCACCCCGGGGCCTGAACTACAAGTGGATAAAGAACGGCACCGTGCTCGGCAGCTTGTCAGGTGTGGGCAAGAATACCCTCCGCATCCTCGACAGTGTCCTATCTAAGCCTCAGGAATTCCGGGTCGAGATCGTTTCCTCTGATGACGATGTGCTGGCCCGTGCCGCTTTCACCATCCGCCCTAGGAACCCCGAACTCATGGTGTATGAAAATAACCCTCTCTATGGAATCCTTTTCCACCGCGCCCTCTCTGGAGAATACTCACTGACAGGAGGAGAAGCCACCCTTTCTGCCTTCCCATACTTCTTCCCGGCCGAGAGCAAAGATGCGCCGTCACTCGAGTACGTCTGGAGAAGTAACGCCAGGGAGGACGGGCGGGGGAGCTCGATCACTTACCGCCGACCGGAGGGGGTTTCTGGTTCCACGGCTGTTTCGGTACGAGTTTCTGACTCAGAGGTTCTACTTATGCCTGTTACTAGTGGTTTCTTGATACAATTTGGAAAATGACACAACCAACAACCAACAACCAACAACCAACAACGGGATTAAAATTCCTTTTGGTATTGCTGTTAGTGGTGGGTTGTTGGTGGTGGGTCGGCGCCCCAAGCGCCGATGCCCAACTCACTGAATACGCCATGCTAGAACCGCTCCCAGGCGTCACTATTGCTGAAGGCTCAGCCTCAACTACTGCTGCCTCATACATCCCCGGCATCTTTCGTCTCACACTAGCTATCGCTGGAGTGCTGGCGGTACTACGGCTCATCTACGCGGGAATTCTTTATATGTCCTCTGACGCCTACAGCAACACGAATGAAGCGAAAGGTATTATCAACGACGCTCTCTGGGGCCTAGCGTTGGTTCTAGGTGCTTGGATGATTGTGGCTACACTATTCGACAATGAAGGGGAGAACTTGAACTTGAGTTTAGATATCCCTCGACAACAATTGCCACCTAATCAAAATGTTCCAATTGAAATTGGTATGCCGCCTGGACCTGGGTCTGGATTAACTCAAGCACAAGCCATGAGGATTCTTCAGGATGCCAATATTATAATTAACGGACCAATAGTTTTGGCAGGCATCCAACAACGCACAATAAATGAGTTGCTGGCTTTAAAAAGTGCTTGTGGACCAAATTGTGAAGTGAGGGTAACGTCAGCCACAGGAGGAGCACACGCTCCTGGCGCATGTAGCCATAGTGCTGGGTATAAAGCCGACCTAAGACTAACCCCAACTCTAACTCGGCATATAGAAGACAATTACTTAAGATTGCCCACTAGAAGTGATGGGGCGATCATGTATCAGTCCCCGAGTGGGGCAAAATATGCCAAAGAATCAAACCATTGGGACATGGTGGTAACTTGTCCATAAGCCTATGCCTAAAAAACTTTTATTCATCGTCCTTGGCATACTGATTCTCATCCTCCTCGCTTTTTTCTTCTGGCCAAGAAGTGGCGGAGAAGCTCCTGCGCCAAACATTTCTAACGAACTACCCTTCGGCTCTGGTGGGGAAGGACTGGCTCCGAACCTGCCAAGTGACTTCGAGGGAGAAGTTCCTAGAATTCAGAACGAGAACAGTGGAGGTAATGCCCAGATCAGCACTGAGACAAAGATCTTCCGTCTATCGAACGAGCCAGTAGCCGGCTTCACCGTCTTCAACCGTGCCACCACGACCATCGTGCGCTACGTCGACCGCGC
>CAYOPK010000006.1:13614-14095 GCA_964405855.1 uncultured Candidatus Saccharibacteria bacterium | reverse complement strand
CGTTTTTCTTCCTAATTTCACGAATCTGACGGCCCAACTTATTGTCCGTCTCTGTAGTAGAAACTAGGACTGTGTCTGGACGGAGGGGAATCTCTTCACCGTTTTTCCAGATTGAATACTCGCGCCCTTGGGCAGATTCCAAAACTGACGGATGACTATCTTCCGAAATCACCACATGCCCGGGCCGAAGGCCCTGCAGGGCCAGCAGATTCGAAGCAGTTACGCTAGAGGTAAAAATAACGCCACTGCTCGTTGCATCAAATGTTCGAGCAATCAATTCTCGAAATTTCTGCAAATCATCCCCAACTTTCCGGCCTTCGGCATAGATAGCGGAGGGATTGTAGAAATCTTTTTCCTCATAAGGACGCATGGCTTCAGCCACCTCTCTACGAAGCGGTGTGGCGGAAGCGTAATCGAGAAAAATTCTTTTTGGTTGAAACCAATTCATCATGAAGTCATTCTATAGCGACGGGGTGTTTTT
>CAYOPK010000006.1:2741-13604 GCA_964405855.1 uncultured Candidatus Saccharibacteria bacterium | reverse complement strand
CATCTAATGGTGCGATGAATCGTTGTTTTTTCTTGTGGTAAACTTTTAATACATTGTTATGAATCCGATAATAATTATTATTATTACCCAACTTCTATTCACCACAAGTGATCTTCTTGGAAGACATTTTATGGCGACCAGAGGGTTTTCTATATCTTCATTTCTTAGTTTATGGTTCCTCGGTTATGTGGTTATACGAAATATAGCCATGCTGGGCCAACTATACGTCTTCTCGCGAATAGAGCTGGGCCACACCATAGCCTTGTTCGGAGCAACATCCATTGTGTTGGCCAATGTTCTCGGGTATTTGCTCCTGAGAGAAATCCTGACCCCCGCAGCTTATGTTGGGATAATACTAGCCATCCTATCCTTCCTTGTTCTTGCAATAAGATTTTAAAAACACAATCACCTCTGAGGATTCAGGAACCCAAGAATGCGGTTTGAGTCAGTTTTTGCTTTTTGTCCAAAGCCGGGCTTTGGACATTTCAAGAAAATTAAAAATCTTTGTTAATTGATTTATTAATTGACTTAGCTGGGCTTGTTTTTACGAAATTATAATATTTAGCACTAGTTTTGAATTCCCCTAGTATTTCATTGGCCAAAAGTAGCTCTCCCCAGCGATTATTTTTCACACAATCTTGATAGCTAGACCACTGATAATTAATCTCTTTCCCGTTCCAACCCTTCAACTCTCTTGGATTAAGGTGGATGTAGGCAGAAAGATGAAGAAGTTGACGGTCCTGCACAACATGTACCGCTTGATATGGGCCCTGAAACACGTGACCAGATTTATTGTATTTTTTATTGTAATACTTTGAATAAGCAGTCAGAACTCTCTGCATATAATTAGCGATTCCCTTCTCGTCTGTCTCTTTCAATATTAAATGGAAATGATTGGGCATAATACAAAAGGCCATAAGACTGACCGAGCGACTTTTAACAACCTCTTCCTTTATGTCCAAAGCCGGGCTTTGGACAAATTGTTTAACATAACGACCTAACTGTTTAAAAACAATGGGAGATTGGAAATATAAAATCAGAAAAAGAAACCGGTAGTAATCTTTTGAGTCGTGGAAAATAGTCTGCTTAGCAACTCCACGATTGTATATATGATAATACTCTCCAGGTGCGATCGGCTCCCTTCTTAGCATGCTTATATTATATGTCCAAAGCCTAGCTTTGGACATGTGGGGTAAAATTTTTAGAAAATCCAAAAGTTTCATCAACCTAAAATTTGTGGTATGGTAGGAAACGAAATATGGCTGAAACTCAAGACAAAACCAACCTAGAAGCACGCTCGCCGGTGGTGGGCATCTTCGGCCACATCGACCACGGCAAGTCGACCCTGCTGGATTACATTAGGAAAACAAATATCGTCGCCGGCGAAGCCGGTGGTATCACCCAGCACTTAAGCGCCTATGAGGTGCTTCATAAACGTGAGGATGGTCGAGAAGGCAAGATCACTTTCCTCGACACTCCTGGGCACGAGGCCTTTTCTGGTGTGCGCACTCGCGGGGCGAATGTGGCCGACATTGCTGTCCTTGTCGTCTCTGGTGAAGATGGTGTGAAGCCTCAGACTCTCGAGGTCTACAAACATATTCAGGAAAGTAATATTCCGTACGTTGTCGCTATTACGAAGATGGATAAACCGAATGCTGACGATGACCGTACGAAACAAAGTTTGGCTGAGAGCGGTATCTACGTCGAAGGTTATGGTGGAGATATCCCAGTAGTTTCCCTCTCCGCTCAGACCGGCGCTGGAGTCGATGAACTTCTCAATATGATTTCTCTTATGGCTGACCTTCAAGATATGAAAGGTGACCCAACTCTTATGGGTGAAGGTGTGGTTATCGAAGGTCAGCTTGATCCAAAACGTGGTGTCAGCGCCACAGTGATTGTGAAAAACGGCACGGTGAGCCGAGGCGCCTTCGCCGTCTCCGGAGAAGCCATCGCCCCACTACGCTTCTTCCTCGATAGCGAAGGAAAGATGATCGACTCGGCCAGCTTCTCGAGTCCGATCCAGATCGTTGGTTGGGACAAACTTCCTCAGACTGGTGGGGTGTTCAAAACTTTTTTGAAAAAAGACCAGGCCTTAGCTTACGTCGCAGAGCAGAAGGAGTTGAAAGATCTTGAACAAACTCCCGGCACCCAGCGAGAAGAAAAAGACATGGCTTACTTATCTCTCATCATTAAGGCCGATACCGCAGGCTCCCTGGAAGCAGTAGAAAACGAGATTGGTAAACTGAGCCGTGAGCGCATCATGCCTCGCGTCATCCTCTCCGGCGTGGGCACTATTGGTGAAAGTGATGTGAAGTCAGCTCTCAGCACGCCTGGCGCACTGATTCTTGGCTTCCATACGAAGGTGGACCGTGACGCCCAAGCACTCGCCGAGCGCACCGGTGTTGAACTGGCTGTCTTCACTATTATTTATGAACTAACAGAAAAGGTTTCTGCGCTACTCACTGAACGTGAACCAAGAATTGAAGTGGAAGAAATCACTGGTACAGCCAAAGTTCTCAAGCTCTTCAGTACTACCAAGCACAAGCAAGTTCTCGGTGCTCGCGTCCTCTCTGGCAAAATCACACTTGAATCTCCGGTCCGCATCATGCGACGAGAAGTTGAAATCGGTCATGGTCGAGTGCGCGAGCTACAGCAAGCCAAAACTTCGGCTAGTGAGGTTCTAGAGGGTGTGGAGTTCGGAGCTATGGTGGAGTCAAAGCTCGATATCGCTCCTGGAGATATTTTGGAAGCCGTTACCAAGGTCACCAAATAAGATCATGCGCCCCGTCAAACATGACAGAATGGAAGAGATTATCCACCGCCTGGCGGCCGAGTTTGTTCGTGACCATGCCACGCCATCTTCGCTTCTAACTGTCACTCGAGTGCAACTTTCCCCTACTGGCAAAGAAGGAAAAATTTTCTTCACCACCCTACCTGAAGCCCAGGAAGAAACTGCGCTAAAATTTCTAGAAAGGAAGTCCCCGGAATTTAAAACCTACGTGCGAGATCATTCGCGCATCCACATGGTGCCTCACCTCGACTTTAAAATAGATTACGGAGAGCGGAATCGTCAACGTTTGGATACATTATCCTAAGCCAGCGGAGAGCCTTCTCCTCATCACCCTCACTGATATAAAGTAGGACCAAGTTTTCGACAGCTCCAGAATAGGGATACTTCTGACGCAAGGATTCAAAATACATTTTTTCTGCTTCCCTGTTCCTGCCTTGTTTCCAATACACGAGCCCTAGATTGTTGAGACCTTTGGAATACACGGGTTTAATAGCTTTACTAGCTTCAAGAGCTTCTCTAGCTTTTTCATAATCACCACGGAAGTAGTAGACGGTGCCGAGGTTCGAGAGCGAGAGGACGCTCTCTGGAGAACACTCTGCTGCGTTTATAAACAGTCTTTCTTCAGAGAGCCAAACCTTCTGATGATTGAGAGCAATAATGACGTAAGGAATAAGCAGAGCTAGAGCCACCCATCTAAACTTGACCTTAGAGAGAATCAGCGCCGCTAGCAGAGCGAACCCTAGTGATGGGAAGAAGAAAAGTCTCTCGCCCGCGATAGTACCTATGGGAAAAACAATATTCGCTACCGGCAAGAAGCTGGTGAGAAATATCGCTGAGGCAAATGAGACTAAGGGATTCCTTTTAAGAAATATGAAGAAAGTGGCGACAGAGCCCAAAAGGATGCTGGCACCGAGAAGCACTTGGGGCTTCAAAAATGTTTCTAAAACCGGAATCTGGTTGAAGGAGTAATCAGAACATAGATTGGTGGGCCAGAAAGTTTTCTCTACGTACATCCAGAGCACCGAAAGAGCTGTGGCCACTCTCCCCCCAGCGTCAGCAAAAAGGAGTGGGTTCTCAATAATACTCGTCTCCACCCCTACAAAATAAGCTGGCCCTAAGACGAAGTAGCGCATAATAAAGTAGACCAAAGTTGCCCCGGCCAGAGCGAAAAACTCTTTGAAATACTTTTTGATAATTTCTACACTCATCCCCTCTTTGATATAAACCAGCAGAAGCGCCAACGGCACGGCAGCAATAGCTGTTTCCTTGGCACCAAGACCGAGCAGAAGCCAAAGACTGGCTCGCCAATAATTCACTTTTTCTCTCGTAAATTCTAAAAGAACTAGGAGCGAGAAAAAGAGTGCTAAGAGTTCCGAGCGCCCAGTAATGTTCGCCACTACTTCGGTATGGATGGGTAAGACTAGATAGATGAGCGCTCCGAGAAAAGCCAGCCACTCATCTTTGAAAACTCTCTTGACCAGGAGGTAGATAGCCGCGCTAATACCAAAGTAGATAAGGAGGTTGATGAAGTGAAAGCTGAAGGCACTGCCACCAAGAAAGACAATATTGAAAAGGTAGCTTAAAAGAGTGGTTGGCCTATAAAGTCCGGCTTCAATATTCCAATACGGGAAGACCGAAACTTGCACAATGTTACTTAGGTTTGAAAGTAGGCTCCAGTGTTCGAGAATACCTCTGTCGTCGAAGACAAAAGTGCCAAAAAGGGATTGCCCGTAGATAATTAAAATAAGAACCGCAAAAGTTATAAAAAAGATATTCTCCCTTTTCATCCTGTGCGGGTACCGAGAATCGAACTCGGGTCTCATCCTTGGGAAGGACGCATTCTACCACTAAACCATACCCGCCTTCGCTACGACGAAGCTCTAAAGAGCGGAGTCGATCTTCACATAGCTTCGGCGAGGCAAGCCCGCAAAGCCATGCTGTGCTTCTCAAGCATAACGCAAGATTGGGTAAATAAAAAAGAGGGGGCGACAGTCGCCCCCCCTCTCCCTTCTTCGCTGCCCTAGATGCTGATCTCCACGCGCGTGCCCCCTTTCATGAGGATGTGGAACTAGATTGGTGCAAGCTCGTAGAGCTGTTGCCCCATCCGTTCCATAATAAATATTACAGGAGGTTAAAATTAAATCAATGCTATGTGGGCCAGGTGGGAATCGAACCCACATCCGCAAAGCGGACAACATTTTAAGTGTTGCGCGTATACCTATTCCGCCACTGGCCCATCTTTCTTTCTCATATTTCTCCCTCTATGAGTAGACTGCAAACTATGACAATTTGGACAAAGAATCCTGAGGTTTTCCAACCTATTGTCTCTCCTATTACCATTTATGTGGTCTAGCTCCAATGGAAGTCTACCATCCAAGGACACTTCTGCCCAACCACATAATTCACATTTAGGAAGCTTTATTTTGTCTTTTAAAAGCCTGTTTTTCAACTTGTGGCTCTGATAAAGACTGCCCTTGATCATAATTTCCTTAAGTGAGTAAAGAGGCTTACCAATTCCAGCCATTCCTTTATTCCAAGCTTTTCCCTTAAAGTGACTTGAGTCTATTTTCCAAAATTCGATATATTTTTTTGTTTGTTCGTAATTTCCACCAGCCTCAACCAAGCCGAGTTTCTTTATTACCTGTCTCAAACTAAAAGAATTTTCTACTGCTTTACTCAACTGCTCTTTAGTCCACTTTTTCTTCTTAAAATTCATGCGTAAATTATACCACCAATGGTAGAGGTAAAGACATCTTGATTAATGTTCGTCTACCGTTAGAGGCGTGGAGGGGAATCGAACCCCTGCATCGCGGTTTTGCAGACCGCTGCGTTACCACTTCGCCACCACGCCTAGAAACATTTCTACTTTAACACAATTGATAAATTGACGCTTTTTTGGAATAATAGCCTAGCAGGCACCCATAGCTCAGCTGGTAGAGCAGATCCCTCTTAAGGATAAGGTCCAAGGTTCGATCCCTTGTGGGTGCACAGAAACGTGTTACGTTTTTGTGCACACCGGAAGCCGCGCAGGCGGCTGAGGTCGGGTCGGGCAAGTTTTCAGCAGAAAACTATGCCTGACCACAAGTGCGAAAAACGTTAAATTATTGTATCCTGTAGCACATCGGGCGGGTGGTGAAATGGTAGACACGCCAGTTTTAGGAACTGGTTCCGCAAGGAGTGGAGGTTCAAGTCCTCTCCCGCCCACAGAGCATACTTATGTCAGAAACAAACCAGAATCCATTTATTGGCACAATCCGCGTCACAGGAAAAGGTGTCGGCTATTTCTCTACCCCAGACTCTGACGAAGACTACGAGATCCAACCGGAGAACCTAGCCACAGCACTAAACCGTGACGTGGTGAGGATCGAGGACTTGAAGAAAACTTCTTTCAACAGAAAACAGGCTCGGGTTGCTGAGATTGTGGAGCGGAGGAAGATGGAGTTCGTCGGCACTATCGAACAGGATGGCCAAGGGTTCTTCCTTATCCCTGACGACAAGCGGATGTACCGAGACATCTTTGTCCCAACTGACTCAGCTAAGGATGCGAAGAATGGCGACAAAGTCCAGGTCAAAATTACTGAGTGGTCAGACCCTTCGAAATCACCTAAAGGCGAGGTGGTGCGTGTCATCGGCCGAGCCGGTGAACACAATACCGAGATGCTTGGTATTGTTTACGAATCTGGCTTCGAAGTGGATTTCCCGCCACAAGTCGACCAGGAAGCAGAAGAGTGGAAAAAGAAATTCGAAGCCGAAGATCATACGAAAGATCGTCGAGACTTCCGTTCCATCACCACCTTCACCATCGATCCTGCTGATGCGAAAGATTTCGACGATGCCATCTCTTTCCAAGCGCTGGAGAACGGGGATTATGAAGTGGGTGTTCACATCGCGGATGTTTCTCACTTCGTTGTGGAAAAGACTGAGCTGGACCGAGAAGCTCGCAAGCGTGGCACTTCCATCTACCTCGTCGATCGCACCATCCCCATGCTCCCAGAAGTGCTTTCGAACGACCTCTGCTCACTGAACCCAAATGAAGATAAGTACGCCTTCTCTGCCCTCTTCACACTAGATAAAAATGGTGTGGTGAAGGAGCGCTGGTTCGGTAAGGGACTTATCAATTCCGATAAACGCTTCACTTACGAGGACGCCCAAGAGGTACTTGATCAGAAAGCGGGACCTTTCTACGCCGAGCTCCAAGCTCTAAATGATATTGCCTACAAACTCCGCGCTGAGAAGTTTAAGAAAGGTGCGATCGACTTCGAATCAGAGGAGGTGAAGTTCGAACTCGACGAAGCTGGTAAGCCGATCAGAGTTTATAAAAAGGAACGCAAAGACACTCATAAGCTGGTGGAAGACTTCATGCTCCTCGCCAACCGCGAGGTAGCTACCTATATGCATGCTGAAACAGGCAAGTCTAAAGCTGCCTTCGTCTACCGTATCCACGACGCTCCGGACAGAGAGAAAATCGTCAACCTCGCGACATTTGTGAAAGCGCTTGGTTTCGAGCTGAAGAACCAGGATGGCGAAACCACTGCCGAAAATATTTCGAAAATGCTCCGCTCTGTTAACGACTCTCCTGCTGAAATGCTGGTGAAGACCGCTGCTGTTCGAGCTATGTCGAAAGCTATCTATTCCACCACGAACATTGGACACTTCGGACTAGCCTTCGACTACTACACCCACTTCACTTCACCGATCCGTCGTTATCCAGATCTCATGGTGCACCGACTCCTCTACCGTTTCCTCACCCACGGCTCTATCGAACAAGATGAGATGATTAAGTACCAGCGCCTCTGTGATGACTCCAGCCAGCGAGAAATGGAAGCAGCTGAAGCTGAGCGCGCTTCGATCAAATATAAGCAGGTAGAGTATATGACCACTCGCGTGGGTCAGGAATTCGACGCCACAGTCTCGGGTGTTTCTGAATGGGGTGTTTATGTAGAAGAAGTGAACACAAAAGCCGAAGGCATGGTCAAGCTACGTGATATGAACGACGACTTCTATGAACTGAGCGAGAAGCTCTACGCTATAGTCGGTAAGTCCACTGGGAAGAAATATGCTCTCGGTGACAAAGTTCGCGTCAAACTCATCTCCGCTGACCCAGAGAAAAAAGTGCTCGACTTCCAGTTTATCTAAATAAAAAAGGCCCGGGCCTCGCGCAAGCGCGGGACCGGGCCTTTTGTCTGGACGCTAGGTCCAAATGATGATGGTGTGCTTCATATCTCTGCCTCCACTTACTACTGTAGCACAGAACGCTGTAGAAGTCAATACTACAAAGGTTAGACCTCGGGGAAAGGTGGGGATAATTATAAATAACTATTTCGCCACTTCGGAGGCTTCGTCGAAGGAGATAGAGAGCACTTTGGAAATACCGTTCGATGACATGGTCACACCGTAGATGACACCTGCTCGACTCATGGTCTCGCGGTTGTGGGTGATGAGGATAAGTTGAGAATACTGAGAGAGAATCTCGATCATGTCGCCATACTTCCTGGAGTTAGCTTCGTCGAGCGCAGCGTCTGTCTCGTCGAGAATGATAAATGGTGGTGGGTTCACCGCTGAGATAGCGAAAATGAGCGCAATAGAAGTCAGCGCCCTCTCCCCGCCCGAGAGCATCATGAGACTTCTGACCTTCTTCCTCGGGAGACTGAGTTGGATCTCGAGACCTTCTTCTCGCGACGCAGGAGGCTCCTGAGCAAGGTCTGGCCATGCTTCCGAAGGAACATCCGAAGACCTTGGGATGGAGTCTTCTGCGGAGCTTTTTAATTTTTCCGCGACAAGAACCAGTTCGGCTTCCCCGCCGTCGAATACTTTCGAAAACAGTTTACCGAATTCTTTATTGATATTTTTCAAACCAGTTTCGAACTCCGTGGTCAGACGGCCTTCTAGATCCTTGATTAGAGCCTTGAGAGACTCGGCTCCACGCTCGAGGTCTAAGAGTTCGCGTCCTAGGAACTCGTCACGTTCGGAAGTCTCGCGATACTCCTTCAGAATCTCGTCGGAACCTGAAACAGAAGCATCTTCATAACGGAGCTTGAGCTTCTCCAGCGTCCTGCGACGCTCGAGCTGAGCTGTTCGCCCATCAGTGTCGGCACTAAGCGGTGAGAGGTTGGGGTAACCCAGCACTTCTCGCCCCACCAGGTGCGCCACCTCGGTGAGGAGTTCCTGGAAACCTGCTTTCTCCTGCACTAGAGTGGCGGATCGCATCTCGAGCATATTTAGCTTCGAGCGCAATTCATTTTCCTCGGACATGATCCGGAAAACGGCGATCTGAGCAGAGTTGTCAGAGTCCTTGGCCTTCTCTACTTCCTTCTTTAGAGCCTCATAGTCGGCTTGAAGTTTCTGCTCTTCGGCTTGGGCGGTCTGAAAGCGCTTCTCGGCTGATTCTTTCTCTACCTGCAATTCAGCAATCCTCTGCTTGGCTTCTTGTATAAGAGTGGAGGAAGTATTCTCTCTGTGACTCTTTATAAACTCTAGAAACTTGGTTTTAATCTTCTCGAAAATACCTGGGGTGTCTCCCTCGGATTCAATCTCCTGATACAGTGCCTCGACGTCTTTGAGCGAAACCAGTTTGTGCTCGTTGGAACGTGCGAGCTCTTCCTGTTTCCTCACGACGCCCTGCTCCGCAGAGATAAGGCCTTCGGCCTTGCCGAGTTCTCTGGAAGCCGAATCCTTCAGCGCGCGAGCAGATGAAAGTGCCTTCTCTAGCTCGAGGATGAGATACTCCTTCTTATCCTTCTCGCCAGCCTCGGCCAGGGTTTGCTTGGCAGAAGCAAGTTCGGCTTCTAGCTTCTGGAGCGAAGCTTCTAGAGGTGCTCGCTCAGCTTCCAGAGCTTCGTTAGTTTCTTTCAAATACCCTTCCTCGCGCTTGAAGTACTCTTGAGAGAGTTTAATGAGCTCTTCACGCAGACTCTCTGTCTTCTCGAGCTTCTCCACCTGCTTCTTCAGAAATCGGAGATGCGGAGCGATCTCTTTCCTCAAGCCCTCGACCTGAGTAATGTTCTCGAAAGTTTTCTTGAGCTTCTTCTCACTCTCAACCTTTTTGTATTGATAAATCTTCAACCCCAGCGCATCCTCCACCATAGCCTTCCTGTCCCTGGGTGTGGCCGAGATAATCTTGTCCGCCTCGCCCTGAGAGATGATGTGGTGCCCAGAGGAGCCGATGTGGGCGGTGGAGAGAAGTTCGAGCACATCCTTCAGTCGCACAGATGAGCCGTTGATGAAATACTCGTTCAAACCGTCTCGATGTACCACGCGCTCGATCAGCACTTCGGTGAAGTCGAGGTTGAAAACCTTGCGGGTGTTGTCGAAAGCCACTTTGACCGAAGCTCGGCCAGCACGAGGCGTGTCGGTGGAACCATTCCAGATGAGGTCCTCACCACGCTTGCCACGCATACTCTTGATACTCTGCTCGCCGAGGACGAAACGGAACGCCTCCGCCACATTACTCTTCCCAGAACCGTTGGGTCCGACGATAGAAGAGATGGGGGTATTAAATTCGAAACCATTCTTTTTCGCAAAAGATTTGAACCCCGAAAGTTCGATACTTTTTAAATACATTTGAAATTATTATAGCAGAAAGGGCGGGCTCCAAAGGAGCCCGCCCTAATTCGCACGAGGTTCGTTACTTGTTGAGGAAGTGGCCGAGCCGGAGCGGATGGCAAAGATCTGCCAAACCACGAGAAAGCTCACTCCGAATCCTCCCAGGTTTGACTGCAAAAGATTCGGCGGTATCAAACGTCGAACGAATAGCGCAACCTAGACCTGCGCGCAACTGAATGATGCGTTCTCGTCTTGGCATGATTGTCTTCAATGCCCATTCGATCTCTGCTTTCTCTCGAGATCGCGCGAGATCTTTACTCTCCTGATTGTAGTGCGCTGGGAAATACTGATCTGAGCGTCCGTCCCACCGTCGCTTCAACTCCTCAAGCATTTCTAATAAATAATCAATGTCGTCCTTCATACCTAAACTTTACTTTAGTTTACTATGAATGACAACGCTGATAAGATGTAGCTATGGCAGGATAGAAGCTAAAACGAGGAGAAGGGTTGAGGGTAGAGGGGAACGAAGG
>CAYOPK010000006.1:0-2731 GCA_964405855.1 uncultured Candidatus Saccharibacteria bacterium | reverse complement strand
AGAATAGTACTTATATTTAAACCAGTCGTCAACCTACCTTTTTGCAAAATGAAAAGGACGGGAGCCGCGCAGCGCGCGAGTCCCGTCCTTCAACAAACAAGGTGCTACGGATGACTTCCGGGCTCCAGAAAACGACGAATTCCTGCCAGCCGCTCGCTCTTGAACCAGCCACGAGTGGCTTTGAGCATTTTGGCCGCTTCGAGACACACCGCCTTGAGCTCTTTAGCTCGGTATTCCCGATCGGCGGCGTAGAACCAGAGAGAGTCGCCGTCGATAGTAACATGGGCGGCGATCCCCAATCCCTGCAGAGCCACATCAATCTCACAAAGCAGTTTGGAGTAAGTGACAAGACCGCCTGATAACGTTTCTGACAACCCTGGAACCTCGATAGACAAGACCTCTTCTCGTTTGTCGGAACATCCGACACGATAATCGGCTTGCACCACCAAGTTTGTGGGGATCGAACACGCCACGATTACGGCTGCCTTTCCTTCCACGTACGGCCACGTAAATTCAATTCGCATAGGACCTCCTAGTGTCCTCTCTATTACGTTTCGCCTGATTGCCGGCACGTAATCGCCGTCTTTCTGTATTCTATAATAGCATAGAAAGAGCCTAGTTGTCAAGCTAGGCCCTGACTCCATTTATTAAAACCTACCTCCAACCCTGTTTCTCAAGAGCGTTCTTGGCGGCTGATTGTTCGGCATCTTGCTTGCTCTTACCATCGCCTTCGCCGTAAACTTCATCCCCGACTGAAACGCGGACGATGAAATGCTTGTCGTGATCTGGACCGGATTCCTTGGTCGTCTTATAAACTGGTGTGTGACCTTTGAACTCCTGCGCCTTCTCCTGGAAGAGACTCTTGGCGTCGATCCAAGTGCCGTCGCGCATGACTTCGTCGGCTAAAGATGCGATGTTCTTTATAATAAAATCCTTGGCCGAATCATAACCCTGGTCGATATAGAGAGCGCCGATCAGAGCCTCAAGAGTGTTGGCGAGGATGTACTGACGAGCGCGACCAGTGTCCCGAGATTCGCCTTTCGATAAAAGCAGAAACTCGTTCGCCCCCAGAGACGTGGCCACGCGAGCACAGGTGTCCGCGTTCACCAGAGCCGAGCGGATAGCTGTGAGCTTGCCCTCGTCGCTATCTTTCATATCGTGGTAGAGGTGGTCGGTGATAACGAGTTCGAGAACAGCATCACCCAAGAATTCTAGGCGCTCATTATGCTCGAGCTCTGAGTCTCGATTTTCATTGATATATGAGCGGTGGGTGAAAGCTTGTTTCAGCAAGCTCTTATCCTTGAAGGAAACTCCCGCTCTTTCTTCGAATTGTTTGAAATCCATAATATTAACCAACAACCGACGACCAACCACCGACAACTAGATTCATGCGCATTTTGTTGGTTGTGAGTTGTTAGTTGTTGGTAGGCTTGCCTTCAGCAAGCCTCGTCAGGGCCTTGGTCACGATAGGCAGAATATCATCATAAAAGTTGAGGTCAAGGATGTCTGAGAGTTTGAACCAGCGCACGTCATCCAGGCCTCCCTTAGCTTCCTTCTTCTCCATAGTGAGCTCCATAAAGGGTGCCTCGGCCAGGAAGTAGGTGACCTTCTTCAGAATCTTGCCCTTCTCCGGGTGATAAGTAGAGTAAGAGTTCTCCCCCAACGGTTCGATGACTTTGATCGGGATGCCGAGCTCCTCCTTCACCTCACGGATGATACCTTCCTCTGGAGTCTCGTTCGCTATCTCGGGATTGTCCCCAATCTTGCCTTTACTCAAAGTCCAGTGGCCGAAGACGTCATGAACAAGAGCGAGGTAGATATTGTCCTCGTGCTTGGCATAGACCACCGCACCAGCCAGGTTCTCGACTGGGAGCTTGTCGAGGGGGATGTTGCCGTGCTTTTTCTTCGGTTTGCTGGTCTCGTTTTTCCCTGGTTCACCCATCTCTTTGTACACAGCGCCGAGAACGCCGTTCACGAACCGGCCAGAGGTGTCGCCTCCGAACTGTTTACCAAGCTCGATCGCTTCGTTGATGGCCACCTTGGGTGGGACTTCGTTTCTGTCGGCAAAGAGGAGCTCAGCGAGCCCAATACGGAGAATATTTCTATCCACAGGAGCAATCTTGTCTATAGGCCAGTCGGGAGCCGCTTTTTCTATCAAAATATCGAGGTCTGGTTTCTTCTCCAGAACCGTGTTTAACAATTTTTCCATAAACGGGCGGTCATTACTGCCCGGGGCAAACTCTTTTATATTTCTCTCGAAAGTGGGAAAAACCTCACCGGGTTTAGAGCCCTCGAAATCCCATTCAAACAAAGTTTGAAGAACGATAGAACGCGAAAGGTGTCTTTGCGACATAAAGAACGAAAGGAGCTTATTAGAATGTAAAGTTTAACGAGCTGTCTTAGCGGATGCCTTCTTGGCACGCTTGTCGAGCTTGGCTGTGAGATCAACCACTTTGCGGCCACGGTAGGTACCAGTAGCCTTGGAGAGTCGGTGACGCAAATGAGCGTTCCCGGATTCGTCCTTGCTAAGCGCAGGCTTAGAGAGGGCGTGGTGGGAACGCCTGTTTTTCGTATGACTCCTCGTGTGTCTCATTCGTACAACCATGGATTCTAGATTAGCATAAAATTTAGAAAAGAAAAGCCCCCACACCTATCTTGCGATAGGCGTGGGGGCCAGAAACGGAACAGATCACAGGATCGCCAGATCCCGGAGGGCTTTCACCGCATTGAG
>CAYOPK010000005.1:0-17383 GCA_964405855.1 uncultured Candidatus Saccharibacteria bacterium | reverse complement strand
ACAGGTTATAGGTTATAGGTGCTAGCTTAAAACACCCTACCAACTGCAAACTAACAACTAAAACCTTCTAGTATTCTTTCGCAGAAATCTGAGCTTCGATCTTCTTCACTAGATCCAGGACGACGGAGACGACGATGAGGAGAGCGGTGCCGCCGATAGCGAGGGCTTGGATACCAGTGATCGAGCGGAGGATAAGTGGCAATATAGCAATAACACCGAGGAAGAGGGCGCCGACGAGAGTGAGGCGGGTGAGCACTCGAGAGAGGTAATCTGCTGTAGGCACACCTGGGCGCACGCCTGGGATGAACGCGCCGGACTTCTGGAGGTTGGTAGAAATGTTATCTGGATCGAAGGTGACAGCAGTATAGAAGTAGGTAAAGAGAACGACCAAGACGAAGTAGGTGCTGGTGTAGAACCAGTTGTTAGCGAGGAGGGCGACAGCAGAAGTAGCAAAGGCTTGGATAAACTCTGGCCCAGACTGCGCCAAGAATTCGAAAATCATTTGTGGGAAAAGCAGAATCGAGAGAGCGAAGATGATCGGGATCACTCCGGCCTGGTTAACACGCAGGGGTAGATAGGTCGAGGCGCCACCAGTGGTACGGCCACCATGGACCTGACGAGCATACGTCACTGGGATCGGACGCTCAGCCTCAGTCACTATAACTACACCGAAGATAACCAGGATGGCAGTGACTAGACCCACAAGGTAGATCGGAATCTGAGAAGGATCATAGGTAAAGAGAAGCTGGCTGACTGTCGCAGGCAGCTGAGTAATGATACCGGCGAAGATGATGAGAGAAATACCGTTACCGATACCGAACTCACTAATGAGTTCTCCGATCCACATGAGGAGAAGCGAACCAGCCACAATAATAATCAGGTCGATAACTAGAGACTCTATAGAAAGTGGAGGTAGAACACCCTTACCCTGCAAGAGCTTGATGAAAGCATAGCCTTGGAGAAAAGCGAGGGGTACGCTGAGCATTCTGGAATATTGAGCGAAGCGCTTGCGACCAGCCTCCCCTTCTTCTTGCTGGAGAGCTTTGATCTTTGGCGACATCACTGTCATGAGCTGCATGATGATGCTCGCGGTAATGTATGGGCCTACGCCGAGCATGACGATAGAAAGGTTGGCCAAACCACCTCCAGAGAAGAGGTTGAGGAGATTCATAAACTCTGACCCAGCGAGCATGCTCTCCAGACGAAGAGCATCAATCCCTGGGATAGGGATGACAGCGAGAACACGAGAAATGGTTAGGAGTCCGGCTACGAAAAAGAGGCGCTTGCGCAATCCCTCATCTGAGAAGACCAGTCTGAGTTTTTCGAAAAATTTGGACATCGAGCTTTGGTTCTAGTTAACTGGTCACCTTCGCCTTCTTTTCGGCGAGATGTTTCTTCAGAGCAACACCCGTGAGCTTGCTCTGACGAGACTTGAGGGCAGAAATGCCACGACCACGGAGCTTAGGCACACGCTTGATAAAGTCGCGGAGCTCTGGGCGCTTCTTTCTGCCGGCACGCGCATTCTGACCCTTGGTGCCACGACCAGAAGTCTTGCCACGAGTACCGCCGCGGCCCACTTGCCTGGACTTCTTGTTCGGGGTCTTACGTTTGATAGTGTGGAATTGCATAAATAGATTTTAACTTTTGTTCTTGATCTTGGTGGTCTTCAACTGATCCAGAGCCTTGATCGCTGCGAAGGCGTTGTTGGCGCTGTTCTTCGAACGAGAGTAGAGCTTGGCACCGACATTCTTCACTCCGGCAAGCTCGAGAACTGTTCGAACTGAGCTTCCGGCGAGAAGACCGCGACCTGGAGCTGGCATAATCTTCACCACCGAAGCCGCATACTTGGCCTCTACATCGTGAGGGATGGACATATCCTTGGTCAGATTAACTGTGATCATGTTTTTCTTCGCATCACGGAGGGCTTTCTCGATAGCGAGAGGAGTGTCGGTAGCTTTGCCGAAACCAGCGCCCACCATACCCTTCCTGTTACCAGCCACAAGAGCGACTGAGAAGCTGAAGCGGCGACCTCCGGCCACCACACGAGTCACACGACGCAAGCTGACGATCTTCTGATCGAACTCTGGCTTAACGTTTCTGTCTCGGCGCTCAGGGCGTCGGCTAGGACGACGATCGCGGCCGCCAAAAGAGCTTCGGCGATCCCCTCTAGCATCGGGTGCTGCCTGCACTGGAGTAGCTACCGGTGTGGGAGTGGTGGTCTCTTGAGTTGTTTTTGTATCTTCCATAAGTTTATTGTCTCGAAATTAAAATTCCAATCCTCCAGCCCTAGCGGACTCCGCTATTAGCTTAACCTTACCAGCATAGAGGTAACCTCCGCGATCGAAGACGACTGCCTTCACTCCGAGGGCGATTGCCTGCTTGGCAACATCAGTTCCAACCTTGGCGGCGTCTTTGCCAGAAGAAGCGGTGAGTGTCACGCCCAGATCATCGTTTATAAGCTGAGCGTAGACAGCCGTGTTAGATTTGAAAACTGAGAAACGAGGGCGAGTAGCTGTACCAGAAATCTTCGCGCGGATTTTCTTCCTCTTTCTGTCTCTAGCTGAATGTGTGCGTGAAATAGACATAATAGTTTAAGCTGACTTTTTGCCCTGCTTCCTGCGGATAACCTCCCCTTCGTAACGCATACCCTTACCCTTGTAAGGCTCTGGTTTTTTCTGAGAACGAATCTTGGCTGCGAACGATCCCACCTCTTCTTTGTCCGAACCAGAAACAACGATGTTGTTCTTCTCGGCGGTTACCTTGAGAGTTTTGGGAATCTCCATCTCGACTGGGTGCGAGAAACCAAGGGCAAAAACGATTTTATCACCTTTCACCTCAGATTTGTAACCAATACCTTCGAGGATAATCTTTTTCTGAAAAGGAGTGTTAACACCAGAGACCATGTTGAGGATGTGTGAAGCATAAGTCCCCCAGAGAGCGCGAGACTCGAGAGTTAGCCTCTTTGGGTTCACAGTTACCTCAGCGCCTTCAACCTTCACTTCGATCATGGGGTGGAGTGGGCGAGAAAGTTCACCAAGAGGGCCCTTCACCACGACATTACCACCCGCGATACTAAGCTCGGTGTTGGCTGGAAGTATAATAATTTTTTTACCAATTCTTGACATAAGTTTATATATTCGTGTCTACCAGATAGAGAACAGGACCTCTCCCCCAAGCTGAGCTTTCTTGGCCTCGCGACCAGTCATGACCCCGTGGGAAGTAGAGAGAATCAGAGCACCATAACCATTCTTGACCGCACGGATTTCAGAAAACTTTTTATAAATTCTCTTCGAAGGCTTAGAGATCCTCTCTACACCCCTGATCTTCGGCTCACGGTTCTCGGCGATGAGCTCGATAGTGATAACTGGCTTACCCTTCTCTGACTTCTCCTCGAAGCTCTTGATATAACCCTCCTTCTTCAGAACCTCACAAATAGCGAGTTTCAATTTAGAAAAAGGTACGGAAACGTTCTCCAAACCGGCGTTACCGGCATTCTTGAGCTTGATGATGAAGTTCGAGATAGTATCCATAAATTTACTTTACCAGGAAGCCTTCTTAACCCCCGGAATCTTGCCTTCGTTGGCTAGTTCACGGAAGCAGATTCGGCAAAGGCCGAAATCCCTCATAAAACCACGACCTCGGCCACACTTAAAGCAACGATTGGTAGCCCGAGTGCTGAACTTAGGCTTCTTCTTACTTCTTGCGATGACTGATGTTTTGGCCATATAAGGAAAGTGATTTTAACACATTATTTCTTAAAAGGAAAGCCGAGGTGGGTGAGGAGTTTCAACACTTCTTCGCGACTTTTCGCTGTGGTCACTACTGTGATAGCTAGGCCGAAAACGTCCTTCAATTCTTCATCGGCAGTCTCAGGGAAAATGGTGTGTTCCTTGATACCTAGGGTGTAGTTACCCATCTCATCAGCACCAGTCTGAGGGATGCCACGGAAGTCCTTGGTTCGAGGAAGGGCGATGTGCACCAACTTCTCTAGGAAATCATGCATTCGAGCACCTCGGAGAGTGACCTGGTAGCCCACCACATCCCCCTCTCGAGACTTGAAGCTAGCCACAGAGACCTTAGCACCACGAGGAGCTGCTTTCTGACCAGTGATTCTAGCCAAACGATCCTCAACCACCTTGAACTTGTTCTTGTCTTTAAATGAGCCGACGCCAGTAGAAATCACCACCTTCATGACGCGAGGCTTCTGCATCTCATTCTTGTATCCTTCTAGAGTCTTGGTTTTTTCTTTTAGAGTTTGCATAGCAGTATTTTATTTCTTGGCGGCGGTAGCCTTCTTCACATTGGAAACATTGATCGGGAAAGCCTTCTCGACAATCTGACCCTTGGCCCCAGCTTTCTTGGCGCGCTCATGAACCTTCTTCACATTCACACCCTCCACGAGGATCTGATTCAACTTTGGAAGAGCGCGAGTGACCTTGCCGGATTTACCTTTATCCTTGCCGGTAAGCACTATAACAGAATCGTTTTTCTTGATATTCATAATATTTAGACTACTTCTGGAGCCAAGGAGACAATCTTCTGGAAACCCTTCTCTGCGATCTCTCTTGGCACTGGGCCGAAGACGCGCCCTGCCATAGGCTCCTTCTTCGCATTGTCGAGGATGACCACCGCATTCTCGTCGAAGCGGACATAAGTCCCGTCCTTGCGACGGAAAGGAGCTTTCTGACGCACTACCACCGCGTAAAGCACGTCCTTCTTCTTCACCGACTTGCGAGGTTCAGCCTTCTGAACCGAAAGGACCACAATCTCACCAATGCCTGCGTAGCGCTTCTTGGAGCTCCCTAGCACCTTGAAAACGCGTCCGATCTTGGCTCCGGAGTTGTCAGCTATTTGGACGATGGATTGTGGTTGAATCATGGGTTTACAGTTAATTTATTGAACTGCGGGGTTATACTACTACAAAGTGCTTATCTTTAGAAATCGGCTTAGATTCCCGGATCTGCACCTTGTCTCCGAGAGCTTTCGTGTTGCCCGCGTCATGAGCCTTGAACTTCTTGCGCCTCTTCACAAACTTACCGTACTTAGGATGCTTCTCGTAACTCTCGACCAGTACAACAGCCGTATCCTTCATCGCGATGGAAACGACGGTGCCAGAGAGAATCTTCGGTTTGGTGGTTTTTTCTGTTTTCATAATTCTTATTTATCTCGAGCAGAGTCGAGAGATTTCTTGGCTTCGGCATTTAAAGCAGTCATGATACGGGCGATTTCTCTGCGAACCGAGGCACCCTCCTTCACGTTTCTAGTCTTAGAACCAGCCTCGCCGAAACGGAAGGCACGCAAAGCTTCTCGCTTGTCCATAAGCGCCTTCACCAGCTCTTCCCTCTTTTTTCCTGTGTATGAAGTCTTTTTCATAAAGTTATCTGGCAACAATCTTAGTCTTCAGAGGCAGCTTGGTGCCCGCCTTGCGTAGAGCTTCGCGAGCCACAACCTCGTCCACCCCGTCAACCTCGAAGAGCATTCGACCAGGGAGAACTGGTGCTACATAACCCTCGAGGTCACCCTTACCCTTACCCAGCTTCACTTCGGCAGGCTTCTTGGTAAACGGCATGTCTGGGAAAATGCGGATCCAGAGACGACCGGTCTTGCCGATGGAGCGAGAGAGAACCTTACGAGCAGCCTCGATCTGGTTACTCCTAATGCGAGCTGGAGCCATAGCCTTGAGACCGAAGGAGCCGAAAGCCACAGTGATACCACGGGAAGCCACGCCAACCTTGGTTGGGTTCTTCCTCATAGTGTGCCACTTGCGGTATTTAACTTTCTTCGGGAATAACATGTTGGTTTAATTAAAAATATCGCCTTTGTAGATCCAGACCTTAACGCCTACTGTGCCTAATGGCAAGTGAGCGGTGGTGGCGCAATAATCGACATCGGCACGCAGAGTTTGAAGTGGGATACGACCCTTCTTGTGAGTCTCGGTGCGGGCCATACCACCACCAATCATACCTGAGAGCACCACCTTAGCTCCGAGAACATCCCGGTTCGCCATAACCTTCTCCACAGTTTGCTTCATCACTCGGCGGAAAGTGAGGCGTTTCTCGAGGCCTTCTACCACCATCTGAGCAACGATAGCAGCGTTAGACTCAGCAGACTTGATTTCCTTGATATCGAGCTTCACGTCAACCTTCTCGTCGAGAAGGTTGTGCTTGGCTAGAAGCTTCTTAACCTCAGCTCGAAGAGCTTCAGCACCGTTACCCTCTCGACCAATGATCATACCTGGGCGAGAAGTAGAGATGATAATACGAAGCGCCTTAGCACTGCGCTCAATCTCGATGTCAGCCACGTAGAAACCTTTGAGTTTCTTTTCTAGAAAAGCGCGGATGGTAACGTCTCCACGAAGAGCAGACTGATACTGGCCCTTAGGTGAAAACCAGCGAGACTTCCAGTCTCTGAGAATGCCTAGGCGATGTGAATATGGATGGACTCGATGGGTCATAAAATTAACTTTCTAGTTTCTTAGATTCTTTAACAAATCTGGCCTTCTTTACCTTCGGAGCCTTCTCGATTAGAACCACCTTCACGCGAGAAGTGCGCTTCCTGATAGGGTTGGCCATACCGCGAGAACGGGGTCGGCGGCGGTAAAGCGTTGGACCAGCGTCAACAGATAACTCCTTAACTACCAAGTTTTCGGTAGCAATAGAGAGGGACTTGGCATTAGCCAAGGCAGAAGCCACCAACTTCTGAAGTGGAAGAGCTGAACGCTTAGGAACGAAAGAAAGAATGGTTAGAGCCTCTTCCACTCTCTTGCCTTTCACTGTATCAGCGACAATTCGCACCTTGCGTGGAGATTGTCGGTAGTTCTTGAGCTCAGCTTTAACTTCGGTCATTTTAATTATTTTTTACTATCAGCAGAACCCTTGGCAGCCTTGGCAGCTGAGATTTCAGACTCTTTCTGCTTCTGCTCGAGCTCTTTCTGCATCTTACCACCGTGACGGATGAACTTCCTGGTTAGAGAGAATTCTCCCAAACGATGACCCACCATATCCTCGGTCACGAAAACCTCTACGTGATCCTTGCCGTTATGAACACCGAAGGTGAAACCGACCATTTCTGGGGCAATCTGGCAGGCTCGAGACCACGTCTTAATAACCCCGGTTTCTGTCGGTTTCTTGCCCTCAATCTTCTTCAAGACGCGGGGATCAACGTATGGACCTTTAATAGATGAGCGACTCATGTGAAAACAAAAAGCGTTTACACGCCTATGGGGAAATATAGTATAGAAAAGAAGGGTTTAAGTCAAATAATCCTTTGGTTTGGACTGAACTTTATCCAAAGAGAAAGCGCCTGGCAGTTATACCGCCAGGCGCTCGTGTGTTACTTGATGATCAATGCGGCCATACGAGCCATATTTGTGCGATCACCCAGTTCTTCGTACAGATCATGGGCAGACTTGTACGATTTCATTTCTTCAGCCAACAAGGCTTCTTCCTTGAGGAGTTTTTTCCTCTCTCCCTCAGAAAGCAGAGCGAGCCATGGTCTGGCTTGCATGAGAAAATGATCGACGCCTGTATTGTTGCGATGGTAATCAGGATCAAAAGCAAATTTACTGACATTTGCCCCCGCAGCCCACCGAACCACTCGTTTCATGTCCGATGCAAACCCGAGACTTTCGTAAATCTTGTAGGCTTCATCGAAAGTTTCAGGGTTGTGGTATCCGCTCCAGGAACCTTCGCAGTAGTGGGGTTCCAAAGTGAGGTCTGCGTAATGCATGCTCCACATCTTCCCCACCTGAGAATCAGGTTCCAGACGGCTAACAATATCATAGACATCCATGATCGCAGGAATGAGATTCCCGCAACGGAGGGGGTCGCTGTCGTGGTTGTTACCCCACCGACCGTACCGAGAGTTGTCATCCTCTTCGCGATGCCTCTGGTCGGGGTTGAAACCTTGCCGCTTGAGAAGCTTGATGTAGGCCTTCTGAAGACGAGCAAAAAGCTCGGGTGCATATTGCCGTTCACCTTCGTCGTAGAGGTTAATCACCCGATAAAGCAGGTTTCCGAAATTTCCAATTCCCCGCAGCTCCTGATTATCCTCAACGAGAGTCTTTACAACCAATTCGTAATCGACTCTGGCCTCGGGCATTTTTGGCATGAGGGAAATGTAAGCCATCACCACATCAGCCAACCTGTATTGGTCAACGGGGTTGTACCCATCTCCGTTCATAGCAGCTTCAGTGAGCTCTCGGATCGTTCGGTAGCTTTCCCGGACTTCCCTAGCCTCAACTTCTGCCTTGTCCTCTTCCACGGGAACAATGATCGGTTTCGGCACCTCCACCACAACAGAAAGGGTCTCCCTCTCTGCTGGCGAAGAGCAACCGATGGCGAAAAACACTAGCAAAGCGATAAACAGTTTCATCTCAAACCTCCTAAAAGGACTTCTTCCTTTTTATATAAAATCAGATATTATTAGATATGTCAAGCGAAATCGTAATCTTAACCCTTCTAGATACCAAAAACCACCCCGGAGGGTGGTTTTTGGTATCTGAAGTATTATCTAGCTAACAATACTTCTAGTTGTTGTGTCCGCGTCCACTCATCTCCCCACGCAAACGACCGATGAACTGACCAGCTGCCTCCTGACCACCCAAGCCGAATGAAAGGCCGAGAGCCAGAGAGATAGCGATCACCAGACCGGTAAAGAGGGTCTGACTGAAAGCGGCGGCAATACCAAGCTGTGAGAGGGCAACCAGGATAGCGAAGATCCAGATAGCCCACTTAGCAATAGCTCCAGCGAAGTGCGCTGAGCCGATGTTGGCTGTGCGAGCGGCGGTAGAAACTACGCGACCAGTCACATCTCCAACCACACCTCCTACGAGGAGTACCAAGGCAGCCACAATAACGAGTGGCAAGTAACCTAGAACGACATCCTGCAAGAAGACGTTGACCTGAGCCAAGCCCAAGACATCGAATGCAGCTACTAAGAAAACGACGATCACGAACCACTTGACCAGGGCGCCAATGAAAGCACCAGAATCAAGGTCCATACCTCCTCGGCGTACGAAGGCCTCAAAGCCAGCACGGCGAAGCGCTTCATCAACCTTAAGAGAACGGAATACCTGCCAAACTGCTCGGCCTAAAAGGGCGCCGAGAAGCCATCCAATAACCAGAATAACGATGGCAACGATGAGATTCGGGACAAAATTGATGACTCCTACCCAGAGATTCTGGAAGGAAAGGGTCAATACTTCTCCCCAAGTGTTTAATAACATATGTTCTTAACTGAATTGTGTGCTTACGCACTAGACTATTAATTACCACTCTAAAAGGGGTATGCCTTAATTATACACTGAAAAATAAGGGAATTATGAATACTGTGGATAGCTCTCTTAGGCCACCACCTTAGTCTGGAGACCTAGTTTGTTGAGAATTTTCTCGTGCTGGGAGTCGAGGATGTCTCGAATGAGCTTGTCATAGATACCCATTCGGTACTGGAAGTCAGAGGTTTCGAAGACGGCGTAGCGCAGTTCCTTGCCTAGTTCAGCCTCGATCACACTCATAACAGACATGAGCTTGGCGTGCTTGATATGATCCCCTACTACCAGGATGTCGACCCTAGAATCTGGGTTATGAAGAAAGACCCCAGAGATGAGAATGAGCTTCATGTTACCCGCGGTGGAGATCTTTCTGACAATCTCCTTCTCTGAAAGCGGGTTGGCATCAATAAGGAAGTTGCCGATGGCTGCCAGGTAGCGGTAAGCTCGGTTCAATCCGTAGGTCTTCCCTCGCTTCCTAATGAGCCCAGCCTTGATGAGGTTCCCCAACTCCCGTCTGGCGTTCGCCGGAGAGACCTTGGCCCGACTAGCCACTTCTGCCGGGGTGTAGGTCA
This sequence comes from uncultured Candidatus Saccharibacteria bacterium, assembly GCA_964405855.1. Taxonomy (GTDB): domain Bacteria; phylum Patescibacteriota; class Minisyncoccia; order Phycocordibacterales; family Zambryskibacteraceae; genus UBA5004. The sequence continues at coordinate 7,540 of CAYOPK010000005.1, read as the reverse complement.
AGGTGGGGTTGAAGATAAAAAGACGCATAATCTTAACCTTCCCCTCCCCACCGAAGATATGAGCGACTGACTTTTGCATGACCGTATTCTAGACCGATGGGCCACAAGTTACAACTAGAAAAGAGAAAGAGCCCCGCGGGCTCTTTCGACTCTTTCAAAAACGAACAGATAGCTAAGGAGCGGGAGAGCCATGAGGGTGGCTTTGACCAATCTTTCTGGCCTCAAGGCCCCTCTCATACCCATTCACGTATTCGGTGGTCTTGGGACGACAGGGGCCATCATTGAGGGCGTCCCTGAAGCCCTGTTCGAACTCTCTCTTTTGCTCATCAGTTGTCATCGGAACCTCCTTGTCTAGGATCATCTTACAAACAATTTTCTATAAGTCTAGCAAGCAGGTTCGCGTAATTATTTATAGATATCGTGTGTTCCCACATCCACCAATAGGATTTCATCATCGGATTCAAATCTGAAAACAACTCTCAGGTTATAGTCAAGTGAAAAACTATGATATTCAGCCAAACGGCCATGTAATTTATGTACCTTTAAACGACTATGATTATCTACATTCTTAAGAAGCTCAATTTTACTTAAAAACTTTTTGAGAAGTTCTCTATCAAACTTTTTAGTCCGCTTGATAAAAGAATTTCTGAATGAAATTCTATACATTTAGTACTTCTTAAGAAGATCCCTTAAATCTCCCCTAATGATAGGGCCCTTATCAGCCTTGAGAATCCTGCGTACAAATGAGGGCTTATAGACAAGGCCAACCTCGAACTCGTTTTCTACATAAGCCTGCGTAGCTTGTTTTAACACAGCGGAATAGGTGATGCCGTCGTTCTTGGCTTTCTTCATGGCACGTTTTTTAAGGTTGCCGTCAATCTTAAATATTACTTGTTCCATAGGCATATATATTATATAGACGAAGTATATATGTCAAATCTTACAGCTGGCAACAAAAAACGAAACGCCGAGCGGACTTGTGTAGTCCGCTCGGCGGCGTGTTGATGCTCATCTGGCGTACGCATCGAAATAGGCTCGGGCGAAGGTGGTGATTTCAGACCCAACGGTTCGGTGGATCTGCACACCTGAAGAAAAGACAACCCGCTTCCCTTTCGCATATTCCCCTGACTTGAGCGGAAGTTGGTAGAGAACATTTTGCTTCCGCCCCAACCAGTCAAGACCTCGGAGCAAAGCCCAGCCGAACTTCCGAATCCAGGATGTTTCGTAGTTCCATGGAGTCGGAGTGTGGTAGGTGACATCCTTGATGCCACCAAGTCCGCTTGCCGTCCGAAAGGCGAGACTGTGAGCCTGGCGAATAAGTTGCCGCTCTGCCTCAGTTCTCGCCTCTTCGACTTTCAGGATAAGGAATCGTACCAGTAGTTTGCGCATTTCGAACCTCCAGTTTGTCTGGCTCCAAATTACCTTATTCATATTATTTAGTCAAAACTAAAAACACTTTGATATATCAAAGTGTTTTTAGTATTGGCACGAAGTAACTTGGAGGTTACTTAAAGTTAACCTTCCCACCAGCCGTCGTCGCAAACTCCTCCTTAGAAACCCACGGTTTCTAACGCTCGCCAGCTCGCTGGTTTCCTCCACGGGGAACTCCCGTTCCCCGACCCCCTCCCAAGCCGGCTAGTAAACTTTACTTAAAGTTTACTTTTCCGCCGGCTTCTTCAATCTTTACCTTCAGAGCCTCAGCGTCTTCTTTCTTCATGTCCGCCTTAAGCATAGCTGGAGCAGCGTCGACGAGGTCCTTGGCTTCCTTGAGGCCCAGAGCCAGAACCTCCTTCACGACCTTGATAACAGAGATCTTGTTCGCACCACCGTCGGCGAGTTCAACACTCACTGTGGACTTCTCATCCTCAGCCAGACCGGCAGCCACAGCTGGGCCAGCGGCCACAGCAGTAGCAGAAACACCGAACTTCTCTTCGAAGACCTTCACGAGCTCATTGAGATCGAGTACGGACATTTCTTCGATTTCCTTCACAATCTTCTCGAACTTAGCAGGAACCACTACTTCTTTCTTTTCTTCCATTTTAGTAAAATTAATTGTAATTAAGCTTTCTTCTTTGCAACTTCGCTAAGCGCAATTGCCATACGCTGAATCGGAGAATTGATGATGTTGACGAACATGCCACGGAGAACTGGGGTCGGAGGAATCATGGCGATACCCTCGATCTCAGACTTGGACATGTAGCGACCCTCGAAGACGCCTCCGAGAATTTTCAGATTCTCTGGAAACTTCTTCTGGAAAGAATAAACTTCTCGAGCCGGAGCCACGAGATCTTCTCCCCAAGCGAGAGCCAGCTCACCTTCGAGCTCTGGCGCTGTGCCTTCGTATTTCTGATCATCCAAGGCTCTCTTGGTGAGAGTTTTCTTGGCGACAGAGTAGGAAACACCGTTACCCTTGAGAGAGCTTCTCATGGCGGTGGTGTGACCGACTGTCAGACCTTTGAAATTGAGGAAGACGAGCGACTGAGCCGACTTGAAGGCTTGTGTCAGCTTATCTACTACTTCTCCTTTCTTGGCTTTAGTAATGGCCATTTTTAGGTTGTAGCGATTTACCGCTTATTAGCTTGTAATGTGCACGTATAAGGAAAGTGAGATTGGATCTCGGCGAGTCTTCTGTCTCTAGAAGCTAGAACCTAGCACCTAGAAGCTGCTCACTGTCTTTGACCTTACGGGGAATATAGTAAGTAAACAAAGAGGATAAGTCAAATAGAAAGTGGCTGAGGAAAATGTTCTTCCTCAGCCACCTAATCCCGGTCATTCCACGCTCGACCTCACTCACATCCCATCTGCCCAATCGACGAGATCTTCTGCTTCATCGCGGTCGATGTCTTCAGCTGCCATGTACTCCTGAATTGTCCTCTCTCGCTCTTCGGCCGGAGTGAGTCCCTGGTTCTTGCCCACTTCATTCTGAGTTTTTTCCACAGGCTTCAAATCTGCCATAACACCTCCCAACATTACCCAGAACCACTTTACTTATCCCCGCATAAAAAGCAAGCCCCCGCTCCGCGGGGGTTTGCTAATATTATTTCTTCCCAACCTTGCGTCTCCTGACGATGAATTTATTTGAATACTTCTTGGATCGACGAGACTTCTGACCCTTGCCTGTTGGCTTACCGTAAATCGAGATAGCGCGGCGGCGTCCACGACCCTGACGGCCTTCACCTCCTCCGTGTGGGTGGTCTACTGGGTTCATGGCTGTACCACGCACTGTAGGGCGGATACCAAGCCAGCGGGAACGTCCGGCCTTGCCGAGCTTCACGAGTCTGTTTTCATTGTTGGAAACCTCTCCCACAGTGGCCCAGGCATTGGCTGGAACCTTTCTTACTTCAGAAGAAGGAAGTTTGATGTCTACGTAGCCACCATCCTTAGCGAGGACTTCAGCGTAGTCCCCTGCAGAACGAGCGAGTTTGGCACCACCTTTGTGTTTAACTTCAATGTTGTAAACGAAGGTACCGACCAACATGTTGCCGAGTGGCAAACGGTTGCCTGGAGTCTGAGGAGCCTTTTCAGAAACGATGAAAGTGTCTCCAACCTTGGCTGAGTTGTGGAGGAGAACGTAACGGCGCTCACCGTCTTTGTAAAGCACGAGGCCGATAAAGCCGGAACGGTTTGGATCGTATTCGATAGTTTCAATAGTGAAAGGAATGTCGATCTTGTCGAAAGTAAAGTCAATCTGGCGGAAAGTGCGCTTGTGTCCACCAGCTTTGTGCCGAGTGGTGATCTTACCAGAGTGGTTTCTACCAGAACCTCGGCGGAAACCTTTGGTCAGAGCCTTCTCTGGCTTCGACGCAGTGATAATCTGTCGGTAGTTGATACCGGACATATTTCTGCGAGATTTTGTTGTTGGTTTATACTTTTTCATAAATTTTTACAGAAGCTCAATCTTATCTCCCTTCTTCAGGTAGACATAAGCCTTCTTGCCACCCTTCCTCACTCCCCACTTCCCTCGGATGAAAACCTTTTTATCAGGAATGCTGGCAGTGCGTACGCGGACTGGCTCAACCTTGTAGATAGCCTTCACCGAAGCAGAAATATCTTTCTTCGTTGACTTGGGAGTAACTTCGAAAACGTAGACACCAGAGCGGTCAGCGCCAATAGCGGCCTTCTCGGTGATACGAGGTCGGAGCAGAGCGGTTTTCTTTTTCAGATTGAAGTTGGTCATGTTACTTGGTGGCTACAGCAGCCTTTCTTAGCTTGGCCATCTTTGGTAGAGCCTTGATGGAAACATCTGGATTCTCGAGCACGAGATATTTGTATTGAAGCAGGGTGAGTGGATTCAGGTTCCTCGCTTCGATTACTTCGACATGGCCTAGGTTAGAGAAAGCTTTTTCTACACTCTTGTCCTTGCTCGAGAGAGCGATGGCGACGGCGTTTTTCTTCTTCGAGAACATAGTTTCGAAACCAGCGACAGTCGAGAGGGAGCGCAGTGATGCGATAGCTGTCTTGGTCTTCGCCTCTGGTAGAGAGAGCTGGTCGACAAAGAGGATCTCGCCTTCTTTAAACTTCCTCGAGAGGATAGTGTAAAGAGCTTTGGTCTTCATCTTCTTAGACACTAGACGCTCGAAGTTCTTCTCGTTTCTTGGACCATGGGCCACACCTCCACCAACCCAGATCGGAGAACGAGTAGAGCCGTGACGAGCACGACCAGTACCCTTCTGCTTCCAAGGCTTCTTACCACCTCCAGAAACATCGGCTCGGCTCTTGGTATGAGCGACATTCTTTCTCTTCGAAGAAAGGAGTGAGTCAGCTACCTGTTTAACCAGGTCAGCGTTCCAAATCACACCGAAGATCTGCTCTGGCAAAGTGATGTTGCCGGCCTTCTTCCCCTCTAGACTGTAGACGACTGATTCCATGTTGGTTACTGATTTTTGATTTCTAGCAAAGTACCTCGGCGTCCAGGAACAGCTCCTCGGATCAGTACTTCGTTGGTTTCAGGTAGGACCTTGGCGATAGAAAGATTCTTCACTGTGACACGCTCTCCACCCATGCGTCCGGCCATGCGCATACCTTTCACCACGCGACCTCCGGCACGACCACCGCCTCCGATAGAGCCCGGTTCACGCTCAGAGTGCTTCTGACCGTGGGAACGTCGTCCTCCTTTGAACCCGTGGCGCTTCACCACACCTTGGAAACCCTTACCCTTGGAAATTCCAGAGACGGTCACCATGGCGCCGTCTACTAGATTACCCATATCCTCAGCATTGACAAGTGTAGCCAGAGTAGCAGTAACAACCTCTCCTGTTTCGAGGAAAATCTGGGTCATATTTACTTTCTTGGCTTTGATCTTAGTCATGCTGTTAGTTGTTGGTTGTAGGTTGTAGGTTTTCTATCTACATCATCTTCACATCAATGTTCACTCCAGAAGGGAGAGAGAGGTTCGTGAGAGCCTCGATCACTTTCGGAGTCGGGTTCACGATATCGATGAGCCGTTTGTGGATTCGCATTTCGAATTGTTCTCGCGCATTCTTGTATACGAAGGCCGCTCGGTTCACTGTGTAGACCTTGCGCTCGGTTGGCAGAGGAATCGGACCTTGGATCTCCGCATCGTAGCGGATCGCTGTGTCCATAATCTGCTTGACCGAGAGATCAAGTATCTTCGACTCGTAAGCTCGCACTCGGATACGCAGTCTTGAAACTGCTTCCTCCGAAGCTTTCTTTACTCTTTTCTGTTTTGTAGGTGCTTTGGCCATTTTTGATTAGCTTCGTAAGCTTCACTAGCTTGATTGGCTTCTTAGCTTTAGGATTTCCTAATGAAGCTGAAGAAGCTTTTGAAGCTCTGAAGCCTGATTGTTGTTACGCAACAATCTTTGTCACCACTCCCGCGCCCACTGTCTTGCCACCCTCACGGATAGCGAAGCGTCGCTGATCCTCGAGAGCGACCGGAGCCACCAGCTTCACATTGAAGGTAGCTGTATCTCCTGGCATAACCATCTCTACACCTTCTGCGAGAGTTACCTCTCCAGTTACATCGGTAGTACCAATGTAGAACTGTGGCTTGTAGCCAGTGAAGAATGGAGTGTGGCGACCACCTTCTTCCTTCTTCAACACGTAGACCTCAGCTGTGAAGTCGGTGTGAGGAGTGATAGAACCAGTCTTCGCAATAACCTGACCTCGGTGAAGTTCTTCTTTCTTCGTGCCGCGGAGAAGAATACCGGCGTTGTCTCCAGCCTGACCAGACTGTAGAGACTTGTTGAACATCTCGATACCAGTGACAGTTGTCTTCATAGTATCTTTGATACCCACAATCTCCACTTCCTCACCTACCTTAACCTCACCTCTCTCGATACGACCTGTGACCACTGTGCCTCGGCCTTCAATAGAGAAGATGTCTTCGATCGGCATGAGGAATGGCTTGTCGATTTCACGAGCTGGCACTTCGAAGTAAGTATCGAGAGCGCTAGCGAGCTCGAGCACTTTCTGTGACCACTCATCGTCATTGCTGGTAGCTTCCAGAGCTTTGAGAGCAGAACCGCGGATAACTGGCGCAACGTCGCCGTTGTAATCGTACTTCTTCAGAAGATCACGAACTTCTTCTTCCACGAGGTCGATAAGCTCCTTGTCAGGAACCATGTCACACTTGTTCAAGAAGACGATAATCTTTGGCACACCAACCTGCTTAGCAAGAAGAATGTGTTCACGAGTCTGAGGCATCACACCGTCAGTCGCAGCGACCACGAGAATAGCACCGTCCATCTGAGCGGCACCGGTGATCATGTTTTTGATGTAGTCGGCGTGTCCTGGAGCGTCAACGTGCGCGTAGTGGCGAGCGTCAGTGTTGTACTCAGAGTGGGAGAGCGCAATAGTAATACCGCGAGCCTTCTCCTCTGGAGAGTTGTCGATCTGAGAAACATCCTTCACTGTTGCCTGCTGGCCGGAGCGGTGAAGCACGTTCAAAATAGCGGCGGTGAGAGTTGTCTTACCGTGGTCAACGTGACCGATGGTACCCACATTCAAGTGTGGCTTGGAACGATCGAAATTTTCTGCTGCCATAATTTAGTAAATGGTTATTTGTAATTAGTGAATATTCTGCTCCTGTAACGAAAAAAACGCGCGAGAACCATTGCTTTTTCCGGTTCAGGATGCGCGTCCAAAAGTGCAATACCTTATTGAGAGGATCTCAAAGAGCATGGCACCTATAGACGTATGCGACATAGTATAGGAAGCCTCTAAAATTGTAAAGGGCCGGGGGTTTCTTGGTAGAAACCCCCGGCCCAGGATCCGCCCAAGTCACTTCTTTTTCGCGATGGCCTCCTCCACAGCCTCACGAACAGCCATGAGCCCCGCCGCGACCGCAGTAGCCGCGCTAGCCCAATAGGGGAAAGTGGCGCCGGGACTGTCTGGAATAACAGCCCCAACGGTATTAAGAGCAGACAAAAACATCCAGAAATAAAACATCATAGCCTCCACCTTTAATTATACACCCTTTTATATAAAAAGTCAAGCATAAAACTCAAAAAGCCCTACAAATAAGGCTTTTCGCTCTTTTCCCAAAGGTTTAACCTTTGTATGAAGTAAGTCTGACTTA
>CAYOPK010000004.1:13146-17402 GCA_964405855.1 uncultured Candidatus Saccharibacteria bacterium | reverse complement strand
ATTTCATAACACTTTGATTATCTCAAAGTGTTGCACTTACTTGTTGAACCTAGCCAAGAACCTTTGTATTTCTAAACCAGATAAGTTAATCTAGCCTGCAGGCAAAGCAAAGGAGGTCTAGATGTCCCGAACACGCGTAATCCAGCTCGCTATCCAGGAGAGGCCCGGGAAAGCGATGGTGGAGAAGTCTACTCTCTATATCACCTACCTCGAAGGACCCTATGGGGATCATCGTGGAAAGCGAAACCAGAACGGCGGGAACTCTCAGGTTCTGCTGGTTTCCCTGGATCAGATCAGAGAGATCTGGGGTGAAGGAAGCTCTCACACCTGGCTCGACGGACCGATTGAGAAGGGCAACATTCTGGTCGAGGGTGTGAGATTCAACGAAGCTTACACCCTGAACATTCTCAAGGAACTCCATGTGGGCGACGCCCTTCTCGAAGTCACCGGACTTCTCAGAGGTGCGGAGAACCGAGTCTGTGGGGCCTTCTGCCGAGTGCGTCAAAGCGGGTTCGTGAAGATCGGCGACTCCGTGATTTAAGTACCTTGTTCCAGAAAAAAGACCCCGGCCACACAAAGTGTGTGCCGGGGCTTTTTCCATTCCCCTATTGAGTTTGAGTTGGTAGGAACTCCACCGAAGAGAGGAAATCCTGGTAGTCAGGACCAATCACCGGATGGCCATCTTCTAGGGGTCCAGAGAAAACGAAGATGTATCCACCCTGAGCCAACACAAGGGTGTCCTGAGTGTAGAGACCATCACTCACATAGCGCACAGCATTTCCACCAGCGAAGACGGCTTCGCGATCCACGTCACCGAAGGCTAGATTAATATTTGAGTACGCCACGTTTCTATCGGCCCAAACGCTGGCACTTAAGTTCTCTCGATTTTCGAAAATCTTAACACCGATACTCTGAGGACCCTCTCGAGCATCACCTCGATCTACTGCTTCCATAAGCTCAGCATACTCTTCCTCGAGCATCAGCTGATAACCGCCGAGAGAAGCAGCCTGGCCAGCCACTGCGGGATAAGCTTTGGTCTCCACTAGAACATAGCCGGCTGGTTCGATTCGGTAAGAGAACTTCAGTCCAGTAGCCTCATTGACTTGGGTAGCCATCTGGAGACCATTTCCAGTTTTATTGGCGAAGAAGAAAGCACCACCACCGATTAAGATGAGAGCGAGAACAAAATAGAAGAATATTTTCATAAATTAAGAGGACTAGACTTTAAGGAACCTTCTAACTGCGAATGCGCTCGAAAGAGCTCCGATCAGAATACCAGAACCCATGACAATAACAGCAATCTCAAGGAAGTTTCTTAGATAGTAAGAGAAGACATTGAAACCAGCGAAGAAGTCTCCGGTCAGCTGAGCTAGATAGTAAGTCGCTGGGAGGAAGAAGAAGAGGGTGAGTATTCCGGCCGTCACTCCGTAGATGACACCCACCACCACGAAGGGTCCTTGGATATATCCAGTCGAGGCGCCCACTAGACGCATGACAGCGATCTCGTCTCGGGCCATGTAGATGGTGAGACGGATGGTGTTGAAGGCGATCAACATAGATATACCGATCATACCAAGAGTCAGAAGGAGTCCTAATAAGTCAGCTGTTTCAATGATGGTGGTGAGTCGATCGATAGCGATCTTGTTCTGGAAGTAGTTCACCCGGTCTATGATGGTCAACCCTGACTGAGAAAGGGCACTGTTACTATCGAGAAAGTCGGCCACCGAAGCATACTGAGAAGGGTTGCGGGCCTTCACATTCAAAACAGCGCCGAGAGGGTTCTCACCAAGCTCGTTTAATGCGTTCAGGATAGACTGGTCGTTAGCATGGCGAGCTTTGAACTGCTCGAGAGCTTCATCGCGAGAAACATAAGTGACCAGCGATACTTCCGGCAGAGATTCGAGAGAGTGTTTAATATTCAAAACGTCTTCTTCGTTAGCCGTGGTGACGAAGGTGACGTTCACATCAATCTTGCTTTGCAGTTCAGCCAGACCGGTATCGAGGATAGCGGAGCCGAAGGAGATGCCGCCGATGGTGATGAGTGCTACCAACATCACTAGCACTGAGGCTAGAGAAACAGTGGTGTTCCTCCAGAAGTTGAAAAAGCCTGAGCGGATAATGCGTCTTAGCTTGGTCCAGAAAATTTCTTTGTTAGGCATAAGGTTTCTTTAAATAAAATATTTACCACTCTTGTCATCGCGCACGATACGGCCTTTATCCATGGCAATAACACGTTTGTTCAGAGAATCGATAATGCCTTTGTTGTGAGTCGAGAGAATAACTGTAGTGCCTAGATCATTGATACGCTTCAGAATCTGAACGATGTCATAAGTATTCACTGGATCAAGGTTCCCTGTTGGCTCGTCGGCAATGATGATGTCTGGCTCGTTCACCACCGCTCGGGCAATAGCCACGCGTTGCTTCTCACCACCCGAGAGTTCCTGAGGGAAGTTCCAGATCTTGTTCGAAAGGTCGACTAGGTCGAGGACGTGAGGCACATCCTGTTCAATCTCTTCGTCGGTCCGACCAGAAACCTCCATGGTGAAAGCAATGTTCTCGTAGACAGTCTTGTTCGGCAGGAGACGGAAATCTTGGAAAATCATGCCAACGTTCCGGCGGAAGTTGTCTATTTCACGCCTTCGTAGCTTATGAACATCTGTGTCTTTAAAAACAATGGCACCAGTTGTTGGACGCTCCTCGGCGAGAAAGAGTTTTAGAAGCGTGGTCTTCCCCGCACCAGAGGGACCGACGATAGAAACGAACTCGCCCGGCTCAACAGAGAAGCTAACATCATCGAGAGCGACAGAGCCGTCGGGATAAATTTTTGAAACACGGTCGAAAAGGATCATATGCTCATTATTTTAACATAAAACTCCTCTGATACGAAGAACCGCCGGTTTCCCCAAGGGGAGACCGGCGGTGCAAAAACTGACTCTACCAGCTGTTACTGGATTTCAATGAGCGATCAACACAATGCTCCCACCAACCTCGTGCCATGACAACAAGAAGAACTAGTAGGCCGGTCAGGCACGAAGCTAGTGCCAATGACAGCCCGTCGAGACCGTCGAACTTCTGCCAGGCTGTCCCGTAGAATTCGAAGAGACTCCGATGAGGACCAGAAAAGACGCTCAAGGCCCAACCCACGAACGGGCTCGTTAGAAAGTACAGCAGACCAAGAGGAATGGTATACACCGACAACCACGTCACCACCTCAAGAAAAGGTGACTGCACATAAAAACTGGAGTCTGCATACCGCTCCAACAGGATCAAGCTGACCCAAGCCAACAGCGCGACGAAGCTCATGATGACCAGCGAACTCGCCGGCCGGACCACGAACATGGGTCCCACGAACCGGAATTCTCCGAGATCGAAGCTCACTCGCGCCGTCTCATAGACAGCGATGAAAACCGCAGCCAGCACGTACGAAAACATTACTTTCCTGAGAAGCGACATTGGCACCTCCTGCCATGTGTAGAACGTGAACTTTCTACCCCAGACTATACAAATCCAATACGCATCCGTCAATCCCCTGGGCAAAGTTGGGCTTTGGAGTAAAATATAGTAATGAAAAATGGAAAACATCATATCGCCGTAGCGATTGCGCTTGTCGTGGTGGGCTTCGCTTTCTTCCCCTCTCTACTTCAGATGATTGAGAGCCCCGCCAATAGTTCAGCTCCCCGACCACTCTCACTAGAACTCCCTATCCCCTCTGTTTCTCTACCAGACTTTGGTAGCCAGAACGTGGCCGAAGAAGCTTGGGTTACTTTCCAAGCCTATCTCGAAGCTGCGAGAGATCATGATCTAGAAAAACTTCAGGCACTCTCACACCAACTCTCTCCAGCCTGTGCTGACCCGGCTAGAATCGAAGAATGTTACGGACTGATGGACAGCGTAGTCTTCTTCACCCAAGATTTGAAACAAACCGAATTCGTGAATGTGGCTTATGACTCCCGCCAGACAGTTCTTTCTACCAACTCTATGGCAATAGAAGGAGCAGAAGGACCAATTGTGGCAGTCATCTACTTCACCAGAGAGCCAAGCGGAGATCATAAGGTGCTCGGGCTCCGATTCTGCTTCGGAGACGGTGATGCGGAGGGTGGGTGTGTAGAAACTCGAGTGAACGAGCGAGACAAGGACGGCAACGGCTGGTGGGATGACGTCGAAGCTCTGTTTAGATAAATATTTTAATCGTATAGAAACGAGTCGGGGCGGGGGGCCAAGGGACCACCCCCCAAGTTTAAAAAAATTTAAAAAAA
>CAYOPK010000004.1:0-13136 GCA_964405855.1 uncultured Candidatus Saccharibacteria bacterium | reverse complement strand
GTTCGATGCTCTGTTTAGATTATTATTTTATTGGTATAGAAACTTGTGGGCGGGTTTCTAATTGCGAACCGCGCCTTTGTGTCACTTCTTTTCCCAGAACCAGACCGTTCGGTATAATGAGTAGATCATGAGAAAAAAGGTTGGGATCATAGCTACCACCTGCGAAGTCCCGAGTTGGTAACCGGTAAAAATCCCGACCCATCCCACACCACCATTGAAAACCTGACTGGCGATTGGAACGAGGATTGGATGGACCAAACAGAACAGAGGAAAAGCCAGCAGAAGTACTAGCGGGCTACTTTCTTCTGCCTTATCCTTCCACCAGTCATACCGAAGCCCTGGTGTGAAAGCGAGGAGAAGAGCGATGATGAATGAAGTGGTGATCGCCACTCCGACCACTAAACCAGTCAGAAGGCCTCGTGGAGTACCGAAGCTCTTCACGAAGTCGTACGTCGAGATGGTGAAGGCGTTCACCTCCATCATGTACTCCACGTTGTCGAAGACGAGCTTGGCGAACATTCCGCCGATGACGAAAATGAGCACCGCGATTGTCTTGTAGATGCTTTCAGCAACCTGAACGGTCATGGATTATCTCCTGGAAATCTGTCTTGGTTTATCCCAAGTCTGGCAGTACCATACAGGGTTTAACCACTTATGTCAATATGAAAATATTTAGTTCCCAGGGCAGGAGGCGAAGTGGCAGTAAGGTGGTACTCGGCCGACAAATGAACCGTCTGGACACTCCATAGCATCTGCGGTGCAAGCCCAACTGCCTTCTGGATCTTCCGTTGGTGCTTCACCACTACGCATAGCTACGAAGCTTGTCAGAATAGCGAAAAAAATGACGAACAGGGCGCCTACAATAATATATTTGATCTCAGATTTCATATTAAGGTTGGAAAACACCTTCTGGAGAGAAGCGGACTTCGGAGACACCGCCGAACTGCATAGCAGTAGCAGTGATCTGCGAAGCGAGGATGTTCACTCGACAAGATCCACCAGAAGTCTTCGCCTCCGGATCAGAGAAAGTGAGAGTCAGAACCTGAGAAGCCAGTGAGGCACCAGAGAGTCGAAGACCGGAGAGTGGGAATTCTGTTCCTGCTAGACCTGCGGTGCGTTCAGTAGAAGTTGGGCCTTTTAGAAGTTCCTTCACCGCATCCTGGATCGGTGTGTTAGTAAATGGAATTGTGCGTGAAATGGCGACTAAGCCCTGCTCGGAACAAATAATGTTACCGCTAGCATCCTTGTCTAGATTTTGATTATAGAAATAGAGTTTGATCTCTCTGGTGTCAGTCGACTCACCCACTTCGGAAAAGCGCACAGAGACCTCGCGCTTGTCGTCGTACTGACGCATGTCAGATGGGTTATCTTTGTGGAAAACGATTATGCCAGTCTCGGTGGTCGGAGTGGTGAACTCAATAGTACCGGTGAAAGGTACGAACTCCTCGGTCATCCATTCGCCCTGAGCAGTGGCGTAGCCCACACCGATTTCTCGGCCGTTAGCATCGAGAACCTGGAGAGGAAAACTAGCTTCGAAGTACCAGTTGCCTCGAGCCTCACCTGTCACCACGAGTGGGCTAGTTACCGTACCGCCCGCCACTGGAGATGTGATGCGAACCAGATTATCTTGACCTACAGGAGGCACCACTTCTTCGAGTGACTGTCCGGCTCTGTATAAGAAGAAGCCCGCGGTCAGTAAGACCACGATAACTAGCCCCCACAAACTGCGTTTAGCCCAAGTGTTCATATGTTTATTATACCAAGAATCTAGTCGATGAAGGTCAGGGCTTTCCCCTTCTTCTCAGCACGACCAGTACGGCCGATACGGTGGACATAATCCTCGTAAGTAGCAGGTAGGTCGTAGTTGATGACGTGCGAGATACCAGAGATGTCCAGACCACGAGCCGCTACATCAGTGGCGACGAGTACATCGAGTCTTTCTTTCTTGAAATCTTCGAGAACACGGTTTCGAGCACTCTGATTCTTGTTGCCATGGATAGCGTCAGCCTTGATACCAGCCTGTTTCAAAGCCAGAGCGATTTTGTCGGCACCATGCTTGGTTCGGCTAAAGACGAGCGTCTTCTTGAACTCTTCTTGGATAAGAAGGTCTCGAAGCACATCGAACTTGGTCTTGCCTTGGATACGAATAATGTCTTGGTCGATGTTCTTCGAAGTATCTTGAGTCTTCACCGAGATTCTCGCTGGAGTGCGGAGGAATTCGTGAATCAGTCTTTCGATCTCTGGAGAAAGAGTAGCCGAGAAAAAGAGTGTATGACGGTCTCCAGCCATTCTTTCCATAAGGAAGCGCATATCACCAATGAAGCCCATGTCGAGCATACGGTCAGCTTCGTCGAGGACGACGGTTCGGAACTTGGAAAGGTCGAGGCGCTTGGATTCGATGTGATCCTTCAGGCGTCCTGGTGTACCGATGATGAAGTGAGGCTCGGCTCGAAGTTCTCTGATCTGAGCGCCCATACTAGCACCACCCACTACTACTGCAGAGAAGAAGCCGGAACCTTTGGCAAACTCACGTAGCTCAGCGTCGATCTGGAGAGCAAGTTCACGTACTGGGGCAACAATGAGGATTCTCTCTTTGGGATTCCTAAGAACCTTGTCGATAAGTGGGATGAGGAAAGCAGCGGTCTTGCCGGTACCAGTGTTCGCAATACCAACGATATCTTCTCCACGGAGAATATGGGGAATAGCTCGGTCCTGAATGGGAGTCGGATTCTCATAACCTTTCGCAAGAATGTTCTTCTTCAACAGGGCGTTGAAATCGAAAGTGGCGAAGGAGTGTTCGGGTACGAAAATTTCCACCTCTTCGGTGATGATTGCTTTGTTTATAAACTTAGAAACATCGGAAAAACTCTTCTGATTCCGCTTGCCCTGAGGGCGACGGAAGGAAGGGCGTGAGCCCGAAGTTCTACGACTGCCACCGCCACGAGATGAACCCGGAGGTGGACCGAAATATGTGTATGCCATTGAATTCTATGTTTAAGGCCTCTGGAGAGTTTTAGGCGAAGCCTGTACGTACATAGAAGATCTAAGACGAAACCCGAGAGAGTACTTGCTATTAACCTCCTAAGTATAGACCATGAGGCTTGGTTTGTCAAGACAAGAAAGAACGCCGGACCCCCAAAGGGATCCGGCGCTTGTATCAGTTCATGCCTGGGAGAGCCTCGCCGTAGCGGATACGCTCCTCAGAAATCCTCTCACAAGTTATGAGAACGATGTCGACCGCTTCGTAGTCGAACATAGGTAAGCTCGTGAGAGAGAGTGCCCTCGTCATCTGGACCATCTGCGGTCTGGTGATCTCGTCTACAATGAGAAGTTTCTCGAGAGCCTGTAAACCACCCGCCTTGGAACAGAACTCGTTGCTCTGGCCAGACTCACCTTTGGAAAAGTGGCCGTGCAGTCCGCAATCATCACAGAGTACGAGTTCGACTGGGGTGGTTTTGAACCTAGCCATCGTACACCTCCTCTTGGAAAACTCTGGATAGACTTTCTCTTTCCAGTAGAGCACGTGTGTTACTAAAATGCCAATAAGTAGTAGACAAGCAGAGCCAGACTCCCCCACCAGCCGACAGCTGAGATGACGAAGCTCAGAGTAATTTTCTTCTGCCAAGAAGCGGGCAGAAGATCCGCCTGACGACCCTCTTGTTCACGAGCCAGCAGGAATGGGCTAACGCGGAAAGAAAGGAAGAGGCCGTTGAGAACCAGAGCGAAGGCGAGGAAAGCTTGGATCATGGGTATACCAGAGAAGCTGTCTTCTCGATAAAAGATGATACCTCCAGCGACAGCCAGAGTGATGCCAAGCCAGATAAGAGGTTTCGTGACCTTGTGAGTGCGCGTGGTAGCTTCTGTCCAGTAGGCCGAGTGCCGGCCTAACCAGCCGTGCAGATCGATCACTGTTACGGCACCTAGACCCACGATAAATCCAGTTAGGAAAAGGGAGAGGCCAATAAAGTCGAGAGGGTTGACCATTTTAATTTAAAATCCAGATAGTATAGTTTAGATAAGTGGCGAAACTAACCCAGACCAGATAAGGCCAGAGAAGTCGACCGGCCACACGAGAAATTTTCCCGAAGATAAGAATGTTGAGAAGAATCATGACCCACAGCAGGGCTATGACAAAGAGAGCTGATCCTGGACTCTGCAAACCGAAGAAGGCAACAGACCAAAGGACGTTTAATACAAGTTGAGCTCCGAAAATGTTATAGGCCACCCTCTTCAGATCCTCAGAAATTCCTTCGCGTGTCCAAACCAGATAGAGTGCCACACCCATGAGAATGAAAAGTGTCGTCCAAACGGGACCGAAGATCCAGGATGGAGGGTTCCACTCTGGTCGCTCGATCGTCAGATACCATGTGCTAACGGAACGTGTCGTGAAGACTGACCCCACCACAGCGGCGAGTTGAGGGATGATGAGAGCGATGAAGAGTTTCCATTTTTTATTCATAGTTCCAGTTTATCAGAGTTTTCGACTATCGTAGGCCCAGTGCAGCAGTGCTTGGCGCTGACGAGGGCGGCAGTGCGCATCCCCTACTCGACAGTTCTTGGTGACTTGAGTGACATGTCTACGTATGGCTCGCCAGCGCTTGATCTGACGCGCATCCTCCTTTTCTAACCGGCGACCCATGTAGTACCGACAATACCACTGGAACCAACCACGTGGATCATGCTCTTCGCAGATCCAACCTTTCTGTCTCCAAACCGAGAGCGGTTGAGAAGCATCAACACCGAAAAAGTTGAGTGACTTAGAGTGCCCGGGTACGCCATCAGGGTGAAGCTTGGCCCGGTTAAACCAGGAAGCCGGAAACTCCCGACGACAGTCTCGCATGTAGCGCCCGCCGAAGGCGCCCAGAGCAAGCACTTCGGCGGGCGTAAGTTCTGGTTGAAACTCCGGTGAAAAATTCCTCCCCACTGGTTCTGAAAGCGTATAGCGATAACGCTTCTGCATCTTGTCAGTGACAGAAATTAGTTTCTTCATAAAAATCAAGAAACCACTTGAGTACAGTGAGCACAGCGCTTGGCTAGGATCGGGATAACACTCAGGCATTCCACACACTTCTTGGTCGTAGGGTCAGCTGGGGGTCCGTGATGCGAGCGTGAGACAAGAAGGTTCATCGGCTTCACAATGAAGAAGAAGACTGCTGTGGAGACAAGCAGGAATGAGATGACCGCATTCAAGAAGCGACCAATCATGAAAACACTTCCGTTTACGGTGAAGGAAAGATCGCTGAAGTCCGGTACTCGAGCGATAGCAGAAATAAACGGCGTCAGAATATCTGAGACCAAAGCCGAGACTACTGTCCCGAAGGCGGCGCCGATAACCACACCGACTGCCAGATCCACAACATTACCTCGTAAGAGAAATTGTTTAAATTCTTTTAACATAAATTGATGAGGGATTAGCAGGCACACTTAGACTCAGCTTCGCCACAAGCCTGACACTGGGCTTCCAGCTTGCCTTGTTTGGGGCAAGTTTTGAAATGATGCGAGTCGAAGTGGTTTGCCACTCCGCCACAACCAACACACTTCCAACCCGGCGCTGGACCACCACAAACGGTGCAAAGATGTCCAGAAAACTGATGATGTATATTTTTCTCCATGACTTTATGATAGCAAATTTTAAATCTCACTTCTCCCCTTTTCCAGTTTGTATAAGAATATTTCTGCTACAATTAATTTCATGAAAATAGAAAGACTGGATCAGAAACTTCTCAGCTTCTTCCGCAGAATAAGTTTGCCGATGGCGAGGCTTTCTCTCTTCGTCGTCTTCTTCTGGTTCGGTGCACTCAAGGTCGTCGGACAGAGTCCAGCTAGTGGTGTGGTCGAAAGATTGTTCGAGAATACAGTGCCTTTCATGAGCTTTGGGCTCTTCATCGTCCTCTTCGGTCTATTCGAGTGTCTTATCGGCCTCCTCTTCCTCATCCGTGGAGCAGAGAGAGTGGTTCTACCACTTCTCCTCATCCACATGATCACCACCGCAGGTCCACTATTTCTCCTATCTACAGAAACCTGGGCACACTTCCTCGTCCCGACACTCGAGGGCCAGTACATCATCAAGAATCTCGCCATCATCGCTGTCGCGATCAGTATCGTCGCTCATCTCAGGCCACTAGCACTCTCGCGTCACGAACATTAAACATCTCCTTTCCTGTTACAATAGAGTTATTAATAGATTGATTCCAAACTTGTTATGCAACTAATATTCAACTGGTTTATCTCCGCGGTAGTTATCATGATTTCGGCTTATGTCTTACCGGGTGTGGTTGTCGACGGCCTCTTGGCCGCTCTGGTGCTCGCCGTCATCCTCGGTGCCATCAACGCATTTGTGAAGCCTCTACTAGTTATCCTAACCTTCCCTATTACATTCATCACGCTAGGTCTCTTCATCTTCGTCATAGATGCGCTCCTAGTCATGCTGGCTTCAAGCATTGTCCCTGGATTCTCGGTAGCGGGATTCTGGTCAGCACTTATCTTCGCCATAGTGGTCTCTCTTGTTTCTTCTGTCATGCACAAATTCCGAGACTAGGTTTAAAATTAATCCAGAAACTTGGCCATAAAGATGAGGTCGTCGTAATCCTCGTTGTTCTGAACCGCGCGACGCTTCACTCCTTCTATCTCGTAGCCTAAGCGCTTGTAGAGCTTCAACGCCTTGGCATTCTTGGCGAAAACTTCGAACTCCACTCGATGCGCTCCACGCTCGCGGGCATGGGTTTCTATAGTATTGAAAAGTTGGGTGCCAATACCTTGTACACGCGCACCATCCTTTACCGCAGCACTAACCAGATAGGTGTTGCCACGGAACTTTTTGGATTTACCAAAGACAAGGCTGATGTATCCCAAGATGTCCCGATCTCTCACTGCGACAAAAGTGGTCATCCTCTTCCTGTGCCAGATTAGTTTTAAAACAGAATAGAGCAGTGACTCAGGTTCCCGAGGGTGCGCTGAGAGAGCTTGGTAGTCGTTCTCTACCTGAAACCACAGCAAGTCCCGCACTTCCCAGAATTTGAGCGGCCGGATAGTCAGTAGGGATGTATTTTCACTCATCGAATATAAATTATAGCACCAGGTAACAGAAAGCGCGCCCCGACGGGGCGCGCTTTCTGTTAAAACTTATTCCAAACTCTTTAAACCTCTGCTTCTGCGCCGATACCCATGTCGATCTTGTATCTCTCGATCACTTCTGGATACTGACCATCCATGCAATCAGCAACGAACTCTGCCGACGCTTCTCCAGTTGGGAACGTCATATAAACCAAAGCACTTTCGCAAACCACCTGCATATCCAGCTTCTCAGCTGTCTCACCGGAAGGTGCGACAGGTGTCTCGGCCTTGTTCATCAACCAATATCCACCTACTAATAGAACCAGAACCAACAAAATTAAAATCTTTTTCATCCATCTATTAAAACACAGATTCTAATCTAGGAGAATGAGGTGTTGTTTAAATAAATTTAATCGAGAAACTATACATACCCATACTACAGGTACCCTGGAGCGACGAACCTGCCTCGACCGTTCCTAAATCTATAACTTCTTCTCCAGTTTGAGCAAGAATTTTTTGATACCCGAGAGAACGGATCACTAGCGCCAGAGAACAGTCATAAGTGCCGTTGGTTTTAACAACCAGTTTTGTGGGAAGACCAGCCTGAGCAACAGAAACTCTAGGAGAGTAACCACCCCTGGCATTCACTGTGACGTACTGGATACCATCTGTGACTGTCACATTTTCTCCCGGCTGTGTTAGATCTACTTCCGAACCCTGCCTTGAACCATTGGAAAACAGAAGAGCTATGGCGATCAGTAACCCGGCAGAGACAATAGCTAAGGCGGTTTTATTCATTAATAGAATTATATATTAAATAATGGATCAATAATTCCGAGACCAGCGAGACCGCCGAGCAAAGCGAAGAGACCTAAACCTACTACTACCACACCCGCTGACTTGAAGAAAAGAGGTGCGTGTTTCGAATGGGCAAAGGAAGCTGACCCAAAAGAAAGTAGCAGTAACATCGGCAATGTTCCTAGAGCGAAGGCTAGCATGATGAGAAGCCCAGAGACGAATGACCCACTTCCCAGAGCCGAAACTTGCATAGCCTGAGTAAAGCCACAAGGCAAAAAGAAGGTGGCGAAACCAAGAAGAAGCGGGGTGAAAGTCTTGTGTTCAATCTTCCTCAAGAAATTGAAGAGGTTGGATGGTAGAGTGATTTTATTCTTTTCGAAAACTCCGACCAGATTCAAACCCAGTATCAACATAACTATAGAAGCAACTAACCCCAGGATCGCTGTCAGGGTAAAGCTCACACCCATAGCGCCTCCTAGAGCACCGAGAACCCCGCCCAAGAGTGCGAAACTTAGCACTCGACCTCCGTGGAAAAGCGCAAATGTCTTCGTATCACTGACATTGTCTTGAGAAATCTTCGCCGACAGTGAGAGAACCAGCCCGCCCACTACTGCCAGACAACTTGAAACCGAAGCAATGAGACCAATAATAAAGCCGGTGGTCGGCGTCACCTGATTACCTATCCCCAGATTCAGCACGCCTGATTTCTGTAACAAGAAAAATAGAACCAGAATTCCCAACCCAAGCGGTAAAGCTTTCCAGATGACATCACCGTTCTTTTTTTTCTTAGGAGTATCCCCGACAGAAACAGCGTATCCGTGCGATTGTATCTTGCTGGTTAGAAGTTCCGCAAGCTCTGTAGAATCTTGAAGGCTATCGGTTTCGACCTGCAGGAGCTCTTTCTTGAGATCGACGCGTGCGTCACGAACAAAATCTTGATCTTTGAGAATATCTTCGATGAGGATCTTGCACGAAGCGCAGTGTGTACCAGAAACGTGGAAAGTGTAGGTTTTCATAATCAATTTTATTTATACCAACTCGTATACCAACTTTGCATCTGTTGTATTTCTGTCGCCTGTGAACTTTGAATATTTTTTGCCAATTGAAGCATCTCTGGGCGACTGGTTCCTGATTCAAGCATGCGTGCCATCATAATTGCCATCTGATGATGTGGAATCATCTGCTCTATAAACTCTTTATCGAAGTCAGTTGCATTTTTTAGAACGCTAATATCCTGACCACTTCCCATATGCATACCTCCTTGGAACATCATTCCTCCAGATAAAGCAGGTTCTTGGACCGGTACGATCTTCCCGAACCAATCTTGATACCAGGCACGCATTTCCTGATTTTCTGTAGTTTGAGCTTTGAGAATTGCCTGCGCGAGTGTTTTTATTTCTGTGCGGGCTGATTTCTCTAGCGCAAGGTTTGCCATGGCAATTGCTCCATCGTGGTGGGGTATCATCTGCTCGATAAAATGCTGATCAATTGAATTTGTGATTCCAAAACGCGCACTTGGATTTTGATAATTACCCCAAGACATCATCCCGCCATACCTCATCATGGGAAATAGCCCAACGGCGAGAATGAGTCCGATCACGAGTCCTCCGATTCCATACAAGAAGCTGTTGTTTTGATTATTGTTGTTCATATTATTTTATTATTTATAATCTCTTGGCTTTAATCCGTAATGAATTTGATACAACCGATACACTCGACATGGCCATGGCGAAACCGGCGAAAACCGGATTCAGAAGCCAGCCGAAGACGGGGTAGAAGGCTCCCGCCGCCAGAGGGATGCCAACAATGTTGTAAATGAAGGCCCAGAAAAGATTCTGCTTGATACCCCGCATGGTGATCTTAGAGAGCTTGATCGCTTTGACCAGTTTCGAAATATCGCCACCGAGGAGGGTGATGCCGGCCGACTCGATCGCCACATCAGTACCAGTGCCCATAGCAATACCCACGTCGGCTTGAGCCAAAGCGGGTGCGTCGTTAACTCCATCACCAGCCATAGCCACCACGCGGCCTTGGGATTGAAGATCTTTTATCTTCTGGAGTTTATCCTGCGGCAGAACATGAGCCACCACATCGTCGATCCCAATGAGCGAAGCAATGTAGCGGGCCGCTTTTTCATCATCTCCGGTTAACATAACCACCTTGATTCCCAGAGCGTGGAGATTCTTTATCGCTTCTGCCGACTCGGCCTTGATCTCATCGGAGACCATAACGAAGCCGAGAACCTGCTCCTTGGTAGCTAGGATAACTGGGGTTTTCCCCTGAGAGGTAAATTCGTCTAGTTTCGTAGCGTCAAATTCGAGACCTAGATCACTAACGAGTTTTGCATTGCCGACGAAATACTCCGTTCCATCGATAGTTCCCTTCAAGCCCTTGCCTTGTAAACCCTCGAAATTTTCGACTTCCAAAATGGCGAGACCTTTCTCCTGCGCATAGTTTGTAATAGCGTGCGCGATAGGATGCTCAGACTTCTTCTCTAGCGAAGCCAAGATAGAGACGAATTCGTCATCACTAAGAGAAGAGAAATTCTGTTTATCGACCAGAGTTGGCTTGCCTTTAGTAATCGTGCCAGTCTTATCAACCACCACAGTGTTGACCTTATGAAGCTTCTCGAGTGTGGCAGCATCCTTTATAAGAATCCCCTCCTTGGCACCCTTGCCGACTCCCACGATGATGGCGGTTGGCGTAGCGAGACCTAACGCACAAGGACAAGCAATCACCAGGATGCCGACAAATGAGACGAGGCCGAACGAGAGGGCTTGAGAGAAACCCAGATACTGCGAACCTACTGCCAACCAAGTGCCGAGCGTGAGAAAAGCGATCACAAGAACAATAGGTACGAAGATGCCGGAGATCTTGTCGGCCAAAGCTTGTATCGGTGCCTTGCTTCCCTGAGCGTCCTCAACCATTCTGATAATCTGAGCTAGCAGAGTTTCTGATCCCACCTTCGTCGCCTGGAAGGTGAAACTTCCACTAGTATTGATCGTCCCAGAAACAACTCCATCACCCAGCTTCTTCTGTGCCGGCATGGGTTCACCTGTGACCATGGATTCGTCGATGAAAGAACTGCCATCGGTAATAACCCCGTCAACAGGAATCTTCGCCCCTGGCTTAACGACTATCAAGTCTCCATGCTTCACTTCAGCTACCAAGATCTCCACCTCTTTCCCATCGCGGATAACTAAAGCAGTTTTGGCTTGAAGGTTAAGAAGTTTCTCAATAGCGTCACCAGTTTTAATCTTCGACCGAGCTTCGAGATATTTCCCCAACGCGATGAAGGTGATGACCACAATCGTGACATCGTAGTATTGGTATTCGACATTGATATACGGAAGCAACACTTCTTCGAAGGCGCTGACAGCGAAACTATATAGAAAAGCAGCCGAAGTACCGATGCCAATCAGCGTATCCATGTTCGCCTTGCCGTAGCGGAGGAACCTATAAACCCCGAGGAGATACGGCTTCCCTACTACAAACAAGATATAAGTAGCGAAGATTGGTAGTAAATGATGGAAAAACTCCTCAGACGCCTCACCCATCATCGGAGCCAGCTCATACTTGGCGAGTATGTCCCAGGTCATAATAAGCGAGGTGATGATCGCTAGAGGTATGGCCGATAGAACCTTCCCCTTCATATCGGCCACCTCAGCCAACTTCTCCTTCTTCGACTGATTCAAACCTAGGTGTTCGGCGTGTTCACTCTGAGACATGCCCATCTCGCTCGCACTGAGCGCGGTCGAGGTGGAAGCCGAAACATCAAGAGAGTATCCTAATGGTTCGATCTGCTTAGAGAGGAGGTGTGGGTTCGTTTTCGAAGAGTCGAAAGAGATTTTCGCCTTTTCGGTACCGTAATTTACTTCCGCCGAGTGGACGCCATCGATCTTCTTGAAAGTTTTTTCTATCACGGCGGAGCAAGAAGCGCAGTGCATACCTTTGACCCTATAAGTTTGGATGTTCATATTATTTATAGTGATTTATGGTGAGTTTATCGAACCAGCTTGTCGAACTATTTTCTCTTTAGTTTATAAACTTTCAGGATCTCTTCTTTGGCCTTCGATGTCTGGCCCAATTTAACCTGGTTTAAAATACAGCCACTCAAGTGGTTCTCGAGTAACAAGTCCTCGACATTAGAGAGAGCTTGTTTAACGGCCGAGGTTTGAGTAATCACGTCGATACAGTAAGTATCGTTTTCAATCATTTTTTGTAAGCCCCTAATCTGGCCTTCAATCAGTTTTAATCTCCGCACCAGTTTACCCTTATTTTTCTCTTCTATATATTTCATATTCCCTATTATATACCCCCCTAGGGTATACGCAAGGGCACAGAGTTTCAAGCCCATCTTAATAAAACAGAAAGCGCGCGGAAGTCGGACTTCCGCGCGCCCAATCTGGATCTACTCTACGATAAGAGTGCCGACCATGCCCATCTGTCTGTGAGTGCCTACTGAGCAGTAATACTCGAAGGTGCCAGACTTGTCTACCGTAAACTCGATAGTCTCGCTCTTACCAGCTTGGAGGAAGGCTGTGCGCACATCGAATTCATCTATCACCAAGTCGTGCATACCAACTTGACTCTGGAAGACAATCCTCACCGTGTCGCCCTTATTGACACGAATGCTTGATGGCGAGAAGGTGAAGTTATCTCCACTCACCACAAACTCTTTGACCTCGGCCTCACTCTCTCCAGAAGTCTCTGGAGCAAAGCTTGTCTCATCGACCACTGCTGGAACTGTAGAGACCGGAGATTCAGCACGATTGACGAATAAAAGCACTCCTCCGATTATGCCCGCCACAACGACAATAGTTATAATAATTTTCATAGTTTAATTATGCCATGGGCACGTACTGCATCAAAATTTGTCTTTCGGTCTTTCCTGTTTCTTCGAAACCGAGGGTTTTGTAAAAAGAGATGGCCTTTTCATTAACATGATGAACTTCGAGAGTGATTGGAACCCTGGTAGATTCTGACTCCTCAATAAGATCTTTCATAAAGGCGGTTCCAATCCCCTTTCCTTGGAATTTCGACAGGATCTGAATCCCGCCAATATAGATGGACTCGGCAGACCTCACCACCCTCAAGCGCCCAACATCCTTCCCATCAAACTGGATAACCTGTACCTTCTCTGGCTCGAACTTCGTCAGATATTCTTCGAACTCTTTGCCTATCTCATAATCAGAGGCTGTTCTCACGATCGCAGATATCGGTTTCATCGCCTCAACCTTCACACGAAAAAGAAATTCTGCATCTTTCTGCTCAGAGGTTCTTAG
>CAYOPK010000003.1:12188-19163 GCA_964405855.1 uncultured Candidatus Saccharibacteria bacterium | reverse complement strand
ATAATATTAAACAGCATTTCTGGAACAAGTTTGTCTCCAGTCGAGAAGACATCTACCCCATAAGCACCTCGATCATCAGTAACCCCCAGGTTCTAGAAGCCTCTGGTCATGTAGGAAATTTTGGCAACGAGCTCTTCGCTGTCAGTGTCGGTACTGGAGAAGATGCGACCACCTCGCACCTCCGTCCTGAAACGGCTCAGGGCATGTTTGCCAACTTTAAAAATATTTTAGATTCTTTCCATCCCTCACTACCGTTTGGCATAGCTCAGATTGGAAAATCTTTCCGCAATGAGATTTCTCCGCGCGACTTTCTTTTTCGACAGCGAGAGTTCGAGCAAATGGAGATAGAGTATTTCGTCGATCCACGAGAACCAGAGAAGATTAATGAACTTTTCGAAAATTTCTATAATGATCAGCAAACTTTTCTAAAAGAGATTGGTCTCTCGGAAAACAAGATACATAAGATCGATGTACCAGAAGCCGATCGCGCTCATTACTCGAAGAGGAGTGTGGATACTGAATACGATTTCCCATTCGGCCAGAAGGAACTTCTCGGCCTAGCTTACCGTACGGACTATGACCTCCGAGCGCACACGGAGAAAAGTGGAGCGGATTTGAGTTACTACGATGAAGAGACTAAAGAGCGTTTCGTCCCACACTGTATCGAACCAACTATGGGAGTGGATCGCCTGGTGATGGCTGTACTCTCTGATGCTTATACTGAAGATGAGTTGGGGGGAGAGAAGAGGGTGTACCTTAAGTTTGCTCCTCTGGTGGCGCCTGTTCGGACGGCGGTTTTTCCATTGCTGAAAAATAAGCCAGAGCTCGTGGCCAAGGCGAGGGAAGTATATGCCATGCTGAAGAAAGAGATTCCGAATGTCGAGTTCGATGACAACGGCAACATCGGTAAGCGTTACCGCCGACAGGATGAGATTGGTACTCCGCACTGCATCACTATCGACTTCGATACCCTAGGAGAAACGCCAGAGCACAAGGATACTGTCACCTTACGAAACCGCGATACAGGGGAGCAGGAAAGGGTTAGAATCGAAGATTTAAAAGAGCGTCTAAAATAGGGCCTACACTGAGCCCTATTTCCCGACAAGGTTGAACCTTGTCGAGGGGTTTGAAAAAGGTCTCTGTTGAGTTATTGCTACCTTCTAATGAAATTTAAAAAATCTACCTTACCCAACGGCCTAAGAGTCATCACAGTTCCTCTGAAAGACAGCCTTTCGACTACCGCCATGGTTCTGGTAGAAACTGGTTCGAACTATGAGAAGCAGGCCGAGAATGGACTCTCACACTTCCTGGAGCATATGGTCTTCAAAGGTACGAAGAATCGCCCGACTTCTCAGGAGATTGCTCGTGAGCTTGATAGTATTGGCGCTTATAATAACGCCTTCACCAGTAACGAAGTGACGGGCTACTTCGCTAAGGCGGAGAACAAACATTTCCCGAAGATTCTTAATCTTCTCGCCGATATGTATCTCCACCCACTTCTGCCGGAGAAGGATCTGGAGATTGAGAGGGGTGTCATCCTGGAGGAAATCGAGATGTACGAAGATCGACCTCAAGCTCAGGTGGGTGAGCTCGCCATGAAGCTTCTTTATGGTGAGACTCCAGCTGGACGACCGATCATCGGTCCGAGAGAAAATATAAAGAAGTTCCAGAGAAAAGATTTTGTAAAATATCGCGAGCTGCACTACACAGCAGAAAAAACTTTTGTTGTGGTTTCTGGCAACGTTTCTCACCAGCAAGTGTTGAGAGAGGTGAAGAAAAATTTCCGCACTATCCCGGTAGGGAAGAGAGCGGGAAAACCGGTGGTGAAAGAGAAGCAGAAAGCCCCAGCACTTCTAGTGAAAAAGAAGAAAAGTAACCAGGCTCATCTTATCTTCGCCTTCCATGCCTTCCCGGCGAACGATAAGCGTTTGAGAGCTCTGAGCGTGCTCGACACCGTTTTGGGTGGGGGAATGTCGAGTCGACTCTTCCACAAGATGAGAGAAGAGATGGGCGCTTGTTACTATGTGAAAGCGGAGCATGAGGCGCTGACCGACCACGGCATCTTCAGCATCTCGACGGGTATCAATGTTTCCCGGACTGTAGAAGTAACGAGGGCTATTCTGGCTGAGTGTCGACGTCTGCGTGACGAGCTGGTTTCAGAGACAGAGTTAGAGAAGGCCAAGGAGTATCTGGTTGGCCAACTTTTCCGAAGCGTAGAGACAGGCGATGGTCTGGCCGGTTTCTATGGGCTGGAAGAAGTGGTGACAGGTAAACTCCAGACCCCGCTTGAGTTAGAGAAGGAACTTCGCCAAGTGACGGCCAAACAGATCCAGCAGGTAGCAAGAGAGATTTTCCGGGAGGAGAAGTTGAACCTAGCTATCGTGGGCCAGATTTCAAGCGAGAAAGCGCTCAGAAAAGCCTTGACTCTAAAGTAGGCCGTGGTGTCACCTGGGGTGTGCTAATATGATTCTATGGACAAACAGGAGCTATCTATCACAACTGGAAGTTGGATAAAGGGGGTGATTGTGATCGCCCTGGCCTATGCTTTGTACCAACTGGCAGGCTTCGTCTTGGTCCTCCTGGTCTCTATCATCATCGCTTCCGCTATAGAACCTTTAACCAAGTGGGGGAAGAGGCAGGGCGTACCGCGCGTGCCCATGGTCGTGGGAACATATTTTATCGGCGCAATTCTTCTTGCCGGTTTTTTCTACTTTCTCCTCCTACCTCTGATTGGTGAGGTGACGGGCTTCCTGAGAACACTTGCTATATATTCGAATTCTATCAATGAAGGCAGTGTCCTCTCTGCCATGTTCGAGAACCAAAGAGTTTTCGGTAACCTCGATACGCCGGCGATTATTGCTGAACTCAATTCTTATCTAAACAAATTCGCCGAGTTTCTTTCTCGTGGAGTGTTCTCGACAGCTTCCTCTATCTTCGGTGGTGTGGTGAGTTTGGTGATTATGCTCGTACTCTCTTTCTATCTAGCAGTGCAGGAGGATGGTGTGGCTAGATTCCTAAAACTCGTGGTTCCAGTCAAGCGCGAGAAATATATTATCGACCTCTGGCACCGCTCACAAAAGAAGATTGGTTACTGGATGCAGGGGCAGCTTATCTTAGCAGTCTTAGTGGGTGTGATGGTGTATGTGGGACTGCTTATTATCGGCGTTCCTCACGCTCTCCTTCTGGCTGTGATTGCGGGAGCCTTCGAGCTTATCCCACTTTTCGGCGCCACTTTGGCAGCTATACCGGCGCTCTTTGTCGCCTTTACTTACGGAGGCATGACTACGGCACTTATCGTCCTAGCGCTCTATGTCATAATTCAACAGTTGGAAAGTCACGTTATCGCACCTCAGGTGGTCAGTAAGGTGGTGGGTGTGCCAGCCGTGGTCTCTATCCTGGCGCTTGTTGTTGGGGCGGAGTTGGCTGGATTCCTAGGGGTGCTGATCTCCGTACCTGTGGCTTCGGTGATCATGGAGCTTCTAAATGATCTAGGAGAACACAAGGCAGCTGCTAACTCCCATAACCACGAAGTCTAATCAAATGTCAGAAAAAAAAGCTTTTTATATCACCACCACACTTCCGTATGTGAATGCGGAACCACACATCGGCTTCGCTTTGGAGATTTTGCAAGCTGATGCGCTGGCCCGTTTCTGGCGAGAGAAGTTGGGGGAGGAAAATGTTTTCTTCAGCACCGGTTCTGATGAGCATGGGCAGAAAATTTTCGAAGCGGCTGAGAAAGCGGGGCAGGACGTTCAGGCTTATGTGGATCACTATGCGCACTCGTTCGAACGCCTGAAGGAATCTTTAGGGCTCTCCTATGATACTTTTATCCGTACGACTGACCCGAAGCATGTCGCGGCGGCGGAGGAGATGTGGCGCCGGTGCGAAGCCAAGGGGGATATTTATGAAAAAGAATTCGAAGGTCTTTACTGTGTTGGCTGCGAGCGCTACCTAAGCGAAAGAGACCTGGTCGGTGGGCTCTGTGTGATACACCAGAGTGAGCCGCGATCGATGAAGGAGAAGAACTGGTTCTTCCGACTCAAGAAATATGAGGAACCACTGCTCAAGTATCTTTCTGATCCGCAATCCATCATTCCTGATTGGCGTAGAGAGGAGGCGGTGAACTTCGTTAAAGAAGGTTTAGAAGACTTCAGTGTTTCCAGAGACAAGGAACGTCTGTCGTGGGGTATACCGGTGCCGGGGGACGAGACTCAAGTGATGTATGTCTGGTTCGATGCGCTGACCAACTACGTCTCTACTCTCGGCTGGCCGGAAACATCTGGTAACTTCGAGAAGTTCTGGAATCAGGGCGAGACACTGCAGATGGCAGGGAAGGATCAGGTGCGTTTCCAGTCCATCATGTGGCAAGCCATGCTGATGTCGGCGGAGATTAAGCCAACAGACAAGATTTTCTACCACGGGTTTATTAACTCTGGCGGTCAGAAGATGAGTAAGTCTCTGGGGAACGTGATCAGCCCCTTCGAGCTCGTGGAGAAGTACGGTCGAGAAGCCACTCGCTACTTGCTTCTGCGCCATGTGCACTCGACCGAAGATACCGATGTTACCTGGGAGAGGTTGGATGAGTGGTTCAAAGCTCATCTAGTGAACGGACTTGGTAATCTGACTAGTCGCATACTCAAACTAAGTGAGAGTTATGTTCCAGAACCAGTTTCGGAAACAGAAGTTTCTCACGAGACTATCGCCAAACTTCTCGAAGAGCTCGAGATCCATAAAGCCTTGGATCACATCTGGACAGAGATCGGCGCACTCGACGCTGAGATCCAGGAGAAGAAGCCGTGGGAAAGTAAGGATGTGGAGGTTATTTCTGCTTTAGTTGTTCGACTGAGACATATTGCAAGCTCGCTTAAGCCCTTTATGCCGGAAACATCCGAAAAAATTCTCCAAGCTATCAAGGAGAACAAGAAGCCAGAAAATCTTTTCCCTCGCATTGAAGCTAATAAGCTAGAAAGCTAATCAAGCTAAGAAGCTATTGTGATGCCTAAATATTTTGATTTCCATTCTCATTTAAATTTTGGAGACTATGATGCAGACTTCGAAGAGGTGATCTCGCGTCTGCGTGAGACGGGAACGCATACAATAGTGGTGGGAACTGATTTGGAGTCTTCGAAACGTGCCGTCGAGCTGGCGGATCAGTATGAAGAAATTTATGCCTGCATCGGTGTTCACCCCGTAGATAACCCTAGCCGAATCTTCGAAGAAGAGGAGTTCGAGAAGCTGGTTTCAAATCCGAAAGTGGTGGCTGTGGGGGAGTGCGGACTCGACTTTTTCCATGCAGATAAATCAGCGGACTTCGTACGACAGAGCGAACTTTTCTATGCTCAGATTAACTTCGCCATTAAACACAACAAACCGCTGATGATTCATGCGCGGAAGGCTTATCCAGAGTTGTTGGATATCTTGGAGAGGCTGCACGAGGAGATGGGGAGCGGGTTGAGAGGGAATATACATTTCTTCGCTGGAAATCTAGATGAGGCGAGGCGATTTTGGAAGATTGGCTTTACCACGTCCTTCACCGGGGTGGTTACCTTCGCTCGAGACTATGACGAGGTGATCCGCGAGGCTCCACTAGAGATGCTTCTTTCTGAAACTGACGCGCCTTATGTCGCCCCAACGCCTTATCGAGGTCAGAGGAATGAACCAAGTTACGTGAGTGAGGTGGTGAGAAAGATTGCGGAGCTGAGGGGAGAACCTCTAGAAGACATCAGAATAGCCCTTGTCAACAATGCTCTCCGTATGTTAATCTAGGCCCTTATGAAAGAAAACACAGAAACCAAGGAGGGGATACAAGTCTACGAGCTGGGCTACTTGGCCCTGCCAAGTATTGCCGAGGAAAACCTCCCTGCTGTGGTTGCCAAGCTCAAGGGTGTCATCCAGTCTGTTGGTGGGGTAGAAATCGAGTCTGAAGACCCTTTTAAACAAGATCTAGCTTACTCTATGACCAAGGTGGTTGGGGCTAGTCGCTATGTTGTCCGGGACGCTTATATCGGCTGGATCAAGTTCGAGGCTGAGGCTGCCAAGGCTCCTGCCGTGAGTGAATCTGTGGCTAAGATGGATGAGGTTCTAAGAGCCCTTCTTGTCAAGGCTCCTCGTACTTCTGACTTTACCTTCGCCAAGGCTAAAGCCATGATTGCTGAGAAGTTGGCCAAGGCTGAGGCCGAGCGCCGAGCTCAGGAAGACGTTTCTGACGATGCCGTCAATAGCCCAGTGGGGGAAACAGTGGTAGAGTAGTCGTATGTATTTTAACAAAGCGATCATCATTGGTAACCTGACCCGCGACCCAGAGTTGCGCTCCCTGCCTTCAGGGATCCAGGTGGCCTCCTTCTCTGTCGCTACCAACCGTGTCTGGAAGGATAAGAATGGAGCTAAGCAGGAGTCAGTAGACTACCACAACGTCGTCGTCTTCGGCCGTCAGGCTGAGACCACTAACCAGTATCTGAGGAAGGGTGCCAGCGTCATGGTGGAGGGTCGCATGCAGACTCGTAGCTGGGACGCTGCCGATGGGCAGAAGAAGTATCGTACTGAGATTGTGGCAGATCGAGTTCAGTTTGGACCACGCAGTGCGGGTGCCGGAGCTCCTGCTCCAGCCGGGAATCAAGGTTCTGCACCGAAAGGTGACGAACAACCTGCTCCTCCTGCTGACGCTATTGACTATCCAGAAGAAAACATTAATATCGACGATATACCGTTTTAAGAAAGGTTAAACATGACTAATAAAAATTATTTCAAAGAAAACAAGATTGACTACATCGACTACAAGGACGTCGAGACTCTAAAGAAGTTCCTGACTCCTCATGCTCGTATTCAGTCACGCCGCCGCTCCGCCGCTCCTTCCAAGGATCAGCGCGCTCTCGCGACTGCTATCAAACGTGCCCGCTTCATGGGACTCCTACCGTACATTAGTCGCTAGTTTAGAGTTTAGGATTTTCCATTTACGGTTATAATAAATGGATGCAC
>CAYOPK010000003.1:0-12178 GCA_964405855.1 uncultured Candidatus Saccharibacteria bacterium | reverse complement strand
CCGTACTCGATACAAGGAGTTATTTTCTCACCCTTTCTAGTTGGGCTCATCTTCGCCTTAAAAGCTCTTTGTCCGGAATCAGCAGGGGAGATGTGTTTCGCCGACGCCTTCGCCACACCTCTTTTTATGCCACTGATCGCGGTTTATAAAATCTTCGGCGATTTCCCAGGTCCGAACGGCCAGGAAGTGCTTTTTCTCATACTATATTGGGCAGTAGTCTTCTTCTTGATCGGATTTATACTCGATCTGTATACGCGCCGGTCTCAGTATTCACCCGAACAACATCCCCCTCTTTAATAAACATCGGCACCTGGATCTCCGCGCCGGTTTCTAGAACCACTGCTTTGGTGGCGCCTTGGGCAGTGTTGCCTTTGGTCGTCTCGTGAGCTTCGACTACTTTGAGCTCCATTTTGACAGGCATGGTGAGGCCGATGATGCGGTCGTCGAAGAGCATGGCGTCGACAACGATGTTCGGCTTCAGGAACTTGGCAGGGGAGCCGATGAGTTCTTCTGGGAGTTGGAAGCGTTTCGATGGATCGTTGGCTTCGGAGAACCAATACTCACCCTTGTTTGTGTATAGATACTTAACCTCCTTTTTATCAATCTCGGCTTCCTCAACTTTGTCTGAGACGTGGAAAGTGGTTTCGGTGATGCGGCCAGTGATGAGGTTGCGTAACTTTACCGCATTAACAGGCTTCCTCTGCTGTTTCCTGAACACGTGCGAAGAGAGAACTTCCCAGGGCTCTTTTTCGTAGATAATAAATTTGTGTTCCTTAACTTCGCTGTAATCCAACATTGTTTGACTATTCTACACATTGAGAGGCTAAACGCAAAACTAGGCCAGAAAAACCACACAGTAATTTCTTGCTAGAAATTCTGCTCGAACTCGGGCCGTCGCCCTCCGTTAGGCTTTTTCTAACCTAGTTTTGCTTAAATTTCTTTAAGTTTCGCTCGGATCTCTTTCAGAATCTCACCAGAAACTTTTTTGTCTTCCTTTAGGAACTGGCGAGTGGCGTCGTAACCAACAGCGAGTTTCTCACCGTTCCACTTGTATGTACTGCCTGATTTCTGGATCATGCCGAACTTCTCACCGAGAGCGATGAGCTCGCCTTCGCGGGAAATACCTTCGTTGTACATAAGGTCGAACTCGGTCTGTTTAAACGGAGCGGCGACTTTGTTCTTCACTACCTTCACTCTCGTCCTACCTCCCATCACTTCTTCACCCTTTTTAATCTGAGCGATACGGCGGATGTCGAGGCGAACTGATGTGTAGAACTTGAGCGCTTTGCCTCCCGGAGTGGTCTCAGGGTTGCCGAACATCACCCCAATCTGCATACGAATCTGGTTGATAAAAATGACGATAGTCTTACTCCTCGCGACGATGGCGGTGAGTTTGCGTAGAGCCTGACTCATGAGACGGGCCTGTTTACCCACGTGGTGCGCGCCCATGTCACCTTCGATCTCATCTTTCGGTGTCAGCGCGGCGACAGAGTCAATGACGATGACGTCGAGCTTGCCTGAGCGGACTAGGGAGTCGACGATCTCGAGAGCTTGCTCACCAGTGTCTGGCTGAGAGATGAGAAGTTCGTCGATCTTCACACCGAGACGCTTAGCGTACTCGGGATCCATGGCATGTTCAGCATCGATGAAAGCACAGATACCACCAGTCTTCTGAGCTTCGGCGACAACGTGGAGCGAGAGGGTAGTCTTACCAGAAGATTCTGGTCCGAAGATTTCGATGATCCTTCCGCGGGGGAGTCCACCCACACCGAGAGCGGCATCGAGTCCGATGGAGCCGGTGGAGATGGCGTCGACACCCACCTTCGGTTTCTCACCGAGCTTCATGATGCTGTCCTCACCGAACTTGGTGCGGATGGCGTCTAGGGTGGATTCTATGTTTCTACCTTCTTTGTTTTCTGGAATCTCTTTCGGGGTCTCTGATTTTTTCGCTTTGGCCATGGATCTTAGTTTAGAATAATTTGCACACTGCGCTCCGCCTTCCGGCCGAAGCGGTCTTCCACACTGACCGTTATTATACTCACCCCCTTCTGAACGAGCAATTTC
The DNA here is from genome assembly GCA_964405855.1 of uncultured Candidatus Saccharibacteria bacterium. GTDB lineage: Bacteria > Patescibacteriota > Minisyncoccia > Phycocordibacterales > Zambryskibacteraceae > UBA5004. The sequence continues at coordinate 10,114 of CAYOPK010000003.1, read as the reverse complement.
TCACTCCACCGGCCCTCTTCGTCGGTGTAGATCTGCTCACCATTCAAAGACAGCCAGGCGGCGTTTTCGGCTTGGCCCGAGAGGGTAATCAGTGGTTCGCTAGCTACGGCACCATCTTGATGGCTCTCGATCCAGACCCGGGGGCCGAGGATGAGAAAGCGGGTTTGGAAGAGGATGTAGGAGAGGAAAACGAGCCCGAGGAAGAGGAAGAGCCACTGCCGAGTTGAGAATTTAAGCGTCATAAGTCTTTTCCTCGGCTTCTTCTTCGAATTCTGCTGGATCAGCCGAGACATTCTCGACACCAATGACGTCACGAGGTTTGGCGCCCGAGCCGGCGCTGATCACGCCGCGTTCTTCGAGCATATCCATGAGACGAGCGGCGCGAGCATAGCCGATACGGAGTTTTCTCTGGAGGAAGGAGGTAGAAGCCTTGCCTGCCTGAATGACAGTGGCGTGCGCTTCCTCATAGAGTTCATCGTCGTCACCACCCCCATCATCACCATCTATAGAGGCCGAGAAAATGGCGTTTGAGGTGTTCTCTGTAGAGAAATTGATTTCGTCTTGGAGTTCATCGGCGTAAGTTTCTTTGAGATGCTGAACCACAGCCTTCACCTCGGCTTCGCGTATATAAGCGGACTGGATACGTATAGGTTTGCTCATCTCACCTGATTGGAAGAGCATGTCTCCGGCGCCCAGGAGTTTCTCGGCACCTGGAGCGTCGAGGATAGTGCGTGAGTCGATCTGAGAAACTACCTGGAGAGCCAGACGGGAAGGAATGTTGGCCTTAATGAGACCGGTGATGACGTTCACTGATGGGCGCTGAGTAGAAAGCACTAGGTGGATACCCACAGCTCGACTCATCTGAGCTAGGCGAACGATGGATGCTTCAAGTTCCCGTGGGTAGGTCTGCATGAGGTCGGCCAACTCGTCGATGATGACCATGATATAAGGCATGGCCTCCAGGACAGGGTCACCCTCCTTTACTTTGGCCAGAGCGGGAGTGAGAATGTTCTTGTGATATGAAGCGATGTCGCGAACAGTAGATTTCTCCAAAAGGTCGTAGCGTCGTTCCATCTCCTTGGCCAGCCACTTGAGAGCCATGATGGACTTCTTCGGATCGGTGATAACAGGGGTGAGGAGGTGGGGGATGCCGTTGTATAAAGTAAGCTCAACACGCTTCGGGTCGATCATAATAAACTTCAGATTCTCTGGAGGGTTTCTATAAAGGAGAGAGTTAATGAGAGCGTGGATAGTCACAGACTTACCAGAGCCAGTGGCACCAGCGATAAGTAGGTGAGGCATCTTGGCCAGGTTGTCGAAGACCGATGAGCCGGTGATGTCTTTCCCGAGAGCTATGAGAAGCGGCATAAGTGACTGAGTGTAGCCAGGCTCTGAGATGAGTGAGCCGAGACCGATCATGGACTTAGAGGTGTTCGGCACCTCGATACCAACCAGAGACTTGCCTGGGATCGGCGCTTCGATGCGGACCGGGTGAGCAGCTAGAGCCAGCTCGAGGTTCTGTTGGAGACCGACGATCTTGGCGAGCTTCACACCTTCGGCGGGCTTCAGAGCGTAGCGAGTAACGGATGGTCCGATGGAGATCTCATCCATCTCGACCATGATGCCGAAGTTGAGCAGAGTGCGCTTGATGAGGTTGGCATTCGCTTTGATGTCGCCGACGCCGGGCTTCCCGCTGTCTCTTTCTAGAAGAGAGAGGGGAGGTGGGGCCCAAGCCTTACCGCTCTTGCGAAGAAGCATGGGGGTGAATGTTTCTCCGCTTTCTTCTTTCTTTTTGAATTTGCTGTCCTGCTGTCGGTTGTCGGTTGTTAGTTGTTGGTTATCTTGAATCTTCTCCAACGCTTTGTTCGCTGTAGCTTCTTCTCCCACAGACATTTCTGCGCTCATCATCTCAGGCACTTCTTTCGAGAAGAGGCGGCGCCAGAGAGTGATGAGGTTCAGTTTGAGAGGGAAGTCGAAGATGACGAGTACAGAGATGATGGTGAGAGCCACCAGCGCGACAGAGCTCACATAGACGTCGAAGAGGGAGATGAGCGGGTTCGAGATGAGCCCGCCGATAACTCCGCCGTTCTCTGAGATCAGGTGTACTAGCCCGAGACTTGAGAGGAAGAGTAGCGCTGAGCCAAGTATCTGAGGTAGAGCGAACTCTCGCTCACGCTCATGTAGTAGAGAGACTGCTACGAGGATGAAGACGACAGGGAGAAGATAGTAACCGACGCCCGAGAGGTAGGAGAGGAATTCGTAAGTCGCGTTGCCTACACGACCACCAGCGCGGAAGGCGGCGAGTAGGAAGAAGAGGGAGAATACCACCGACAAGATGCCCAAGATGGTGTTGGTGGTTTCTCTAGAGATAAGCCCGAAACCTCGAGCCTCAGGTTCCTCCTCTTCGCGTTTCTGGTTCTTACGTTTTCGACCCATAAGTTCCCTTACATAATATCACATGGCCTCTCGCTCAATTTCTGCAGAAGTTATCCACTCAAGGACTTGCAAGATCTGTCTCTGAGGTAGATAATAGACGTAGTTGCATTAAAGGACAAATTATGGTAGAATATAAGGGACAGCTAAAAACACCATAAAATTGGCCGTTAAATCATTATGTCCGATACAATCAACAGATACCAAAAGTTAGCCTCTGCAATCTATTTGATTACAGGCTTTTTCTCCGACTTGGAGCCACTCAAGTGGCGTCTACGATCACTCTCGGCTGACCTTGTCTCTAATACTCTCAGAGACAAGTTGGGCACCACTCAGGAAATCCTAGACCTCTTCGTCGTGGCAAAAAATGCCCAATTGATTTCCGAAACCAACTACGGGATTCTCGTCCGTGAGTTTTCTAAACTCGCTCAGGAAGTCGAGAAGCCTCTCGAGATCATGTTTCCCAAGGGGGAACTGGGGCAAACAGCACCAGCTTCTATTTCTGCACCAGCTATATCAACTGTGCCAAGTGCACCTACACCTGTCTCTGAAATCTCGGCCCCAGTTTCTGTCTCTAAACCAGCGGCTCAATCAACACCAGTTGTCAGAGACAATCTTATCCCACCACTGTCCGAGAAGAAGCTCGAAACCAAGCCTAGCCTGAAGGAATTTGGTGCTGTTTCAGTAAAGAAAAGCGGACGCCAGAGTATTATCATCGGCCTCCTCAAGAGGAAGAAAGAGATCATGATCAAGGACGTCTCTCCACTCATAAGCGGTTGTAGTGAGAAGACTATCCAGCGAGAGCTCTCCGAGATGGTCTCTGAAGGGGTTCTAGCTAAGTTCGGAGAAAAGCGTTGGACCAGATACACTCTTGCCCGCCCGTAGCCCTGGCGAAGGAGGGCTCGCCTAAGCTTGCTTAAAAGGGTCAAAAAGAGTAATATATAGACGTTATCCACAGCACCTTCAGGTGTTTATCCCGTATAATTTACTCGTGTCCTAAACGTTTCGCCTAGAGAGGCTTAACCTACCTAGGCGAAACTTGCCAACAAAGGCTTATCCGTTGTTGGCAAATTAACACCCGTTTCCGCCTCCCAACAAAATTTAGAAATTAATTGAGGAGGTGCAAGCGCATTAGAAAACAAAATTAGAAAATGATTAAAACAAAAATCGCAACGATCGGCCTTTCTTTGGCACTCGTCCTCGGCGTTTCTGCACCAGCAGGCGCTGTGACTGTGGCTGAACTTCAGGCTCAGATCAATGCACTTATGGCTCAGTTGGCTACTCTTCAGGGTGGTACAACTACAACTGGTACTTACAACTTCACTCAGAATCTGACTGTAGGTAGTACTGGTGGAGATGTTACAAGTCTCCAGATGTTTCTCGTTGGTCAGGGTCACCTAAACATGCCTCAGGGTGTGTCTTACGGTTACTTCGGTACTCTTACTCGCGCAGCCGTGGCAGCATGGCAGGCAGCAAACGGTATCACTCCAGCAGTTGGTTACTTCGGTCCAATTTCCCGCGCAAAGGCTAACACCCAGAGCAGCGGAACTACAACCGGCGGCACCACTACTGGTGGAACCACTACTGGTGGAACCACTACTGGCGGTATCACTACCCCTGGCGTTGAAGGTACTATCACTGCAAGACTTGCATCTACCCCAACAAGCATTACGCTTCGTGAAGGTGATGTAAAGAAGGCAGTTATGGGTATCGAGCTCGAAGCTAAGACTTCCGACATCCGTGTCGAGAGAATCAAGCTTAACCTCGGTGCTTCTACTGAATTCTACAGAAAGATTGCTTCAAGACTCTATGTCATGGACGGTTCCACCGTACTTGCTACAGTAGATCTTAATGCTGACACTGTAGTTAAGGATGGTTCAAACTACTTCATCACTGTTTCTGGCTTTAACTTCATTGTTCCAAAGGATACAAAGAAGAATCTCCAGATCGCTCTTGATGCTTACGGCACAATTGATTCAGCTGTCATTACATCCAGCGCAACACAGACCATCACAGTTCCTGTTGATGGCGTTCGCGGTACAGATGGAGCTGGTATCAACCAGTTCAGTCCTATAACTGGGTCTACTTTCTCGAGAACATTCACTATTGCTGCAGAGGATGCATCCAATGCAACATTGAAGGTTTCCTTGAATGTTGATTCTCCAAGGGCTACTGAAGTTGTTGCTGCTGAGGCTATCTCTGGTAGCACAAAGGCAGACAAGGACAAGGTTGAACTCTTGAAATTCGATGTTAAGGCTGAAAAGTCTTCAGTTAAGATTGAAGACCTTAAGGTAACCCTTGCTCGCGCAGGAGGCGCAGCTGGTGCAACCACCACTACCGCTTACCTCATGAACGGTTCTACCGTGCTTGCTAGTGTAAACGCTTCAAATCTTACTGAAACTGGTGGTACTGTAACCTTCGAGAACTTCGACTACGTTGTTGCTCAGGATGCTACAAAAACACTCACTGTTGCTGTAGATATCAGAGGCGCTAACTCAACATCAGCAACTTACAGTGCAACTGTAAATGCTGCAGTTGATGGAAACATTGTAGCGATGAACAGCCTCGGCGATACTCTCGCTCTTGCTAGAAAGACTGGTTCAGCTACCGGTGAGACCATTACTATCAGAAACGTTGGTGTTGAGATCACTCTCAGTTCCAAGAGTCTCGTTAGAGATGCTGGTACTATTGGCCTAGCCAACGGTACATCCACAGCTTCTGCAACTTACAGCCTAAGTATTAAGGCTGTAGGTGGAGATATCTGGTTTGGTACTCAGGCAGCTTCTTCAACATTCGGCTTTGGTATCCACGCAGGTGGTGCTAACGCTGCAGTGTTGCTGGCCGCTTCAACAACTGGTTACACAATTCCTTCAGGTGTTGTGACATCTGGTCTTGCAACCGATCAGGCATTCAAGCTTGCTGATGGTCAGACAGTATCTGTCCCAGTTACCTTCTTCTTCGAGGGTCGCTTGGCTTCAGGTGCACTGGTTCCTACTAACTCATATGCAGTTAGCTTGAGCTCAGTTGTCTGGTCTGATTCTCAACTTGGTGCAGCTAAGACCTCTACATTCATGCTCAACAAGCCTGAATGGAGGACAAACGCTGTAACAATGCCGTAATCCGTCAAGGATTACTCAACGCATCCGAACTAGCGTAAGCTAGCTAAGATAAACAAAAAACCGGCTTCGGCCGGTTTTTTGTTGTCTACCCACCCATAAACCAAAAGGGGATCTTATTCCCTCAACCCCCGCAAGTCTGACTTGCGGAACCTGCGGAGTTGGTATTACTGAGAAGTTATCCACAACTTCCGCTCAATTAATCCACCCGCAAGTCAGACTTGCGGGATAATCTAAGTATGAGAATCGAGCCTTATTCTATTGGTTCTGTTATTCATGTAGTAAAGAGGGGCGCTCGTGGAATGGATATAGTTTCAGACGATGCTGACAAGTGGCGGTTTGTGAAGTCGTTATTTATTTTAAACGACGCTTACTGCAACCATGATTGGCATAGAGAAACTGCTGATTTACCCTTGTTTCAACGCCCCGATCACTGGCCGGAAAAGGACCCGCTTACTAAGATTCTGGCTTGGGTCCTGATGCCTAATCACTTCCATCTTTTACTACAAGAAAAGATAGAAGGAGGTTCGGCTAAGTTTATGCAACGTCTCTGCGGGAGTATGTCCCTTTGTTTTAACCTTAAATACGAGAGTAGTGGCAGTATTTTTCAAGGAGCGTATAAGTCTAAAACAGTAGATAAAGACTCATATTTAAGGCATCTGGCTTTCTATATCCAAGTTAAAAATGTGCTCGAACTTTACCCTGGTGGGCTTGTGGCTGCGCTGAAGGATTTTGATAAAGCCTGGGACTGGGCTTTGAAATACCCATTTTCGAGTCTCCCGGCTTATGTCCTAGGTACCGGTTCACCAATTCTCGAAGACTCCGATGGATTGATTACAAATATTCACGAACAAGCCCTTTCTAAACAAGATGCTTATGAAATACTCAGGGCCTATCTTGATTCCAAGTTGGATGCTCGGCTGGATCGCTTGCGAGAGCTATCTCTTGATTAAGTTTGATTGAAGTAAGTCAGACTTACTTCAAGAAGTTATCCACAAGAGCAGACTTTTTCTGCATAGGAGTGTGTCGTCTAGTTTATAATTAAAAGGTGAAGTCTTTTGATAAAACGTTTTTCAAGTTTCTGTTTGGCTTTCTGCTCCTGGTTGCCGCTAGTCTTGGAGTGATGGCTTATGCAAGGACTTATCTATAGAAAGTTAATACCGCTTCTTTTTATATTGTTTGTTTTGAATTTTGCCATCGCGCCGCCCGTCAGGGCGGCGTTTGTCGATATAAATACCGCTGGTCTAGAAGAGCTCGATACTCTGCCTGGGATCGGTCCGGCTTATGCGCAGAGGATTATAGACTATCGGACTGCGAACGGTCCTTTTTTAAAAATTGAGGATATTCAAAATGTGAGTGGAATCGGCCCATCGACTTATGCTGATATGAAGGATCTGATAACTGTGGGGAGTGCTTCTGCTGGAGATGGAGGAAATCAGGCCGGGCCATCAGAGACCCCAGCAACTCAAAACGAATCAACTCACTACAGCGCCGCGCCGGTGACGAGTGCGACCCCAATCTCTCGAGCAAGTGTGGGTGCTGGGCGAGATAGGGTGGGGATGGTTGGAAGCCCGCTGGAGTTTATGGTCGAAGGGAGTCGGGCGAACGATAGGCAGAGTCTGTATGTGTGGAACTTCGGCGACGGGACGAGTGGCCACGGACCTCTGACAACACATGTGTATGAGTACCCGGGCGAATACGTGGTGATCCTGAGCGCCAATCTATCAGAGGGCGAAGCTGTTGCAAGAGTGAATGTAAAAATTCTTGAGTCGGGAATCTCGATAACCGCAGCTTCCCCTGAGAGAATTGAAGTTAAAAACAACTCTACTCACGAGGCGAACCTCTTCGGCCGAGCCTTAGCGGTGGGTAATAAAGTTTTTCTATTCCCAAGAGACACAATTATTAAAGCGGGAAAAAGTATTTCCTTCAGCTCCAAGGCAACAGATCTCCGCCCAGCTGGCTTGTACGAAGTGGGGCTGATTGTAATAGGGGAAGACAGGGGTCAAAAGAACCTGACTTCTAAAATAGAGGAGGAGAAGCAAAGGCAGGTGGAAAAAATATTAGGAGAAATCAATGATCTGAAAGAGAAATTGGCAGTTAAAACTAAGGCGCAAATTCAATCAAGTGTGTCTGAGGCAGTGCCTGAAATAGCGAGAGAAGAAATCTTAGAAAATTTCCAAGAGGATTACAACCCTTCGCTCGAGGCTTCTGTGGTCAGGTCGACAACTAATACTAATTCTGAAAGCTGGTTTCAAACTCTCAAAAGATTTTTCTTTAGAAAGAAATGATGAATAAATCAGTGCAAGTAGCTGTTTTGTTTCTCTTTCTGTTTTTAAATTTTGGCGGAGCTTCGTTTGCTCAAGAGGCGCTTATAAATATAAACATAGCTAGTTCAGAAGAATTGCAGACGCTTAATGGTATTGGCCCGGTCAAAGCGCAAGCCATCATAGATTACAGGAATGCACATGGCCCATTTCAAAATATTGAGGATATAAATAATGTTAGCGGTATTGGTGAAGTGACTTATGCAAATATTAAAGATTTTATAACCGTAGGTGAGCTAGGGCCGATTATTCCTACAATTTCTATCTCTGGCAACATTTCTTCTGACACAACATGGTCTCCAGAACAAGGCACTTATGTCTTGGAAAATATGGTGACTGTTTCTACCAGTACGACCCTGACCATATCACCCGGTACAGTTATTAAAGGCAGGCATGGTGGGGTGGGAGGCTTGGTTATAGAAGGGTCTCTTGTCGCTGCCGGTACAGCTGAGGATAAAATTTATTTCACCTCCATGATTGATGATGAGGTTGGAGGAGATAGTGATACCTTGGGTGCATCAACGGGATCGGCTGGAGATTGGCAGGGCCTCTATTTTAAAGAAGGATCAACTGGTGACCTTGAGTATGTGGTGGTGCGTTACGCTGGGTATGGCCCCAGCTTTCCATTGTATGGACACTTCGTCGGCATAGAAAATGATGGAGGCACTCTCAGTATTAAGAATTCCAATATTCATGACAACTATAAAATTATTTCAAACGGTAGTGGAGGCTTCGCCACTTCAGGTAGGGGAATTTATAACAGGAAGGGCACGCTCTCTGTAAGTGGTTCTTTTATTAGCAATAACTTTTTTGGAGTAAATATTGAATCCGGAACTAGTACAATTTCTAATACTGTTTTTCAAAATCATAATGACAGCACAGGGTATGGCACTGGATACGGCCTTTATGCTAGTGGCGCGGAATCAGTCACTCTTATCGGGAATGTTTTCTCTAGTAATAGGAAAACTGCTTTTGTTAACGCTCAGGCAACCTTTGTGCATTCCGGAAACACTAGTTCAGATACTCTCAATAGAGGGTTCGAAATAGGTGGGAGTATTGTCGGTCATGCTGTGTGGGAAGCTAGTGATCTGCCCATTATTATTACGGATAGCAATATCTTGTGGGTAGAAGAGGGTGCGACACTAACCATTAACCCCGGCAGTGTCATAAAGTTCGGTGCGTCGTCGCGAATGATAGTGAAAGGGGATTTGGTAAGCGCAGGCACAGAAGCATCGAAAATTTATCTAACGTCGCTCAGAGACGATTCGGTGGCCGGAGATACCAACGGCGACGGCTCGGCTACAGCTGCCAACAGTATGGATTGGAGTGGAATAGAATTCTGGGAAAATTCGACGGGCAATATGGCCCATACGACCATCAGATACTCCGGTGCGTTCAATGGCGTGAGTAGGGCGGCCGTCTTCAATTTCGGCGGCGATGTTTTGTTTAGCAAAATAACCTTCTCGAATAATATCCTCAATGATTTTTATCAGACCACTGGATCATCAACGATTTCACATCCATCATTTACTACAGATATTAGTACGGCTATAAATAACATCGGTGCGGGTACGGTAGATGCGAGGAATAACTGGTGGGGCGCTGACACTGGCCCATCTCACTCGGACAACCCAGCCGGAACCGGCTTCCAGATAAGTGGGAATGTTCTCTACGACCCATGGATCCGTCGTGATCCCGCTCTCCCGAACCCGGTGATTATAGTCCCGGGGATAATAGGGAGCAGATTATTAGAAGACAATATTGCGAGAACTTTAATTTGGCCCAATTTTGCCAACATAGGCTTGTCTGTCACGGATAATTTTTTGGATGTGTTAAAGATGGATGAAAATGGTTTTCCACTAGATTCATCTATTATTCCTGGAGAAATTTTGGAGAATGTTGGCAGTATAGATTATTGGATGAGTCTACTTGGGCTTCTTGAGGAAGATAGAGATTTATTTAGATTGTCATATGACTGGAGATTGGATCTTGAAAACACGGCCACGCAGTTAAAAAATAAAATAGAAGAAGTAAAGACTTTGACTAGGGCTGAACAAGTTGATCTCATAGCACATAGCATGGGAGGACTCGTGGTTAAAGAATACTTTAAAACTTATACTGGAAATTCTGTGAATATATTTATTGATATTGGAACCCCACATCTTGGAGCTCCATCTGCTTTTAAAATTATTACATTTGGAGATAATCTGGGAATAAGTTATTTATTCGGAATCTTTAACG
>CAYOPK010000002.1:5387-20101 GCA_964405855.1 uncultured Candidatus Saccharibacteria bacterium | reverse complement strand
AAACTCGACTCCGCCGCGTCCATACACCAGGTCCGCGCGTTTTTCGAAGGCAAGCTCAAGTATCTTTTCTCGGACCGTCCGCACCCTGGTTTTGCGCACCATTTCGGCGAGCTGAACCAGATGATCCTGTTTGCCCAGGCAGACAACCTGACCCGGGCTCGCCAGTTCACTGGGGAAGAGCTTATGGACTTCGAGGCTGAGCTCGTCGTTCTCGACATGACCAGGTTCAGGGGGCAGCGCGAGGACACCTGGCAGAACTTCCTGAAAAAGATGAGCGAGGTCGGTTTGGCGGAAGAACTCCTTCCCAAGACCGAAGCTTGCGATATCTGATCAAGTGTCGGGGAAGTCGATGAACGGGTGGCCACTGGGCCGCCCGTTCTTTTCTTTTTTTAACCACCCACCCCAAAGGTTAAGCCTTTGGGGTAATGTCCAAAGCCCGGCTTTGGACAAGATTGCTAGGTCTTGCCTAGCAATCAGAGAGAAGGGTAGAAAGAAGTAGGGCGTTTGACAAGCCGTAGGAGGGGGAGTATCATTACATTTAACTTCGACTTGATTGAGTTACGGCAGAAACGAAGGGTAAAGCTTCAGTTTCAGGGCAAGGGCAGGTGTCGGGCTACAATTTAATAATTTAATTTACAACCAGCGTCGCTTCGGGAACAAGCGTGCGCTTAAATTTCGCTTTATGGAAAAAAGAGAAAAAAGGTATTTCAGTCGGTTCAGGAAACCGCTCGCCGAGATGCCAAACTTGGTAGTTTCTCAGGTAGACTCGTTTAACTGGCTTATAGAGAAAGGGCTCAAGGAAGTTTTCGAAGAATTTTCTTCGATCAAGGATTTTTCAGAAAAGAAGTTTCAGCTCGATTTCGTCGGCTTTGAGCTAGATCAGCCGAAGATGAGTGAGACTCTAGCCAAGGAGCGCAAACTCTCCTACGAAGCTCCGCTCAAGGTTCGCGTCAAGTTGAAGAACTTGATCATGGGTACAGAGAAGGAGCAGGAGATCTTCATGGCCGACCTGCCTCTCATGACTCCTCATGGTACCTTCATTATCTCTGGTATTGAGCGCGTCATCGTTCCTCAGCTAGCACGTTCAACTGGCGCTTCCTTCACCTCTCAGGAGATCAAAGGCAAGAAGACCTTTGGAGCCAAGATCATTCCAGGTCGTGGCGCTTGGATCGAGATCGAGACTGACCTCGACAACACTATGTTCGTACGTATCGACAGGAAGAGGAAGTTCCCACTAACCACCCTCTTGCGCGCTTTCGGCGTAGAGACGAACGAGAAGATTCTCGCTCTTTTCGCTGGGCACCCAGAAGTAAAGCCATTTATCGAGAAGACTCTCGCCAAGGATCACACCACCTCGGTCGATGAAGCTTGTATCGAGATTCACCGTCGTCTCCGCGATGGGGATCTTGCTGCGGCTGAAAACGCCCGCGAGTTCGTTCACTCCATCTTCGAAAAAGAGCGCTACGACCTCTCCCGTGTCGGTCGCTTCCGTTTCAACAACCGTTTTGGTATCAAGGAAACTGGTAAGGAGATCGAGCGTCGCACCCTCTCGCTCGCTGACCTGGTTCTCATCATCAACCACATCGTGCACCTGAACGTTACCCCGAACTCTCTCCCTGATGATATCGACCACCTCGGTAGTCGCCGTGTGCGATTCGTGGGCGAACTTTTCCAACAGAAGATTCGTGTTGGTATGGCGCAGATCAAGAGAAACATTCAGAACCGCATGTCCACCATCGACACCGATGTGACTCTACCTGTCCAGTTTATTTCTCCGAAGCCACTGCAGGCTCGTATCAAAGAGTTCTTCACCACCTACCAGCTTTCTCAGTTCATGCAACAGATCAACGCTCTCGAAGAGCTGGAGCATCTACGCACCGTCTCTGCCCTAGGTCCAGGCGGTCTTTCTCGTACTCGTGCTGGCTACGAGGTTCGTGACGTACACCCTTCTCACTACGGTCGTCTCTGTCCTATCCAGACACCAGAAGGTCCGAACATCGGTCTGATTCTTCGCCTAGCTTCTTATGCTCGAATCAACGATTTCGGCATGATCGAAACTCCTTACGCTGTGGTGAATGAAGGTAAGATCACTGGTGAGATTAAGTATCTGAACGCTCTCGAAGAAGAAGAGTTCAATATCGCTCACGCCGCTATTCCAGTAGAGGATGGCAAAATCATGGTTGACGTTGTTGAAGTGAGATACAAAGGTATTCCTACAACCGTACCTAGATCCCAGGTCCACTATATCGACGTAGCTACCAACCAAGCTTTCTCTGTGGCTACCTCTATGATTCCGTTTCTCGAGAATGATGACGCCAACCGAACCTTGATGGGTTCGAACATGCAGAAGCAAGGAACGCCTTGTATCGTCCCAGAAGCGCCACTGGTTGCTACTGGCATGGAAGAAGTGGCTATCCGCGACACTGGTCGAGTTATTTTCTCCCCAGTTGACGGTACAGTTTCTTATGTTGATGCGAAGAAGGTTTCGGTCGAAGACAAGAATGGCAAGGAGTATGAGTTCCCACTAGTGAGCTTCTCCATGACCAACGGCTTCACCGCTCATCACCAGCGCCCATCAGTAAACCTAGGAGATAAGGTAAAGAAAGGCACTGTTTTGGCCGATGCTTCTACCTCAGATGGCGGTCAGATGGCCGTGGGTCAGAACGTGCTTGTCGCCTTTCTCTCTTGGAGTGGCGCCAACTATGAAGACGCTATTATTATTTCTGAACGTTTGGTTGAGAAGAGTAAGTTTACCTCTGTGCATATCGAGGAGTTTACTATCAACGTGCGTGACACCAAGCTAGGTCCTGAGATGACCACTTGTGACATCCCGAACGTCGGTGAGTCGAAGTTGAAGAACTTGGCCGAAGACGGCATCATCCGCGTCGGTGCAGAAGTTCGCCCAGGTGATATCTTGGTCGGCAAGATTACTCCAAAAGGTGAGTCCCAACTTACTCCTGAAGAACGTTTGCTCCGCTCTCTCTTCGGTGAGAAGGCCCGCGACGTGAAAGATACTTCCAAGCGTATGGAAGGTGGTAAGCGTGGTCGCGTTGTTTCCGTCCAGATCTTCTCTCGTGAGAAAGGAGATAAGTTGGATTCCGGTATCTTGAAGCAGATCAACATTCAGGTGGCTCAGCTTCGAAACGTTTCTGTCGGCGACAAGCTAGCCGGACGCCATGGTAACAAGGGAGTTATTTCCAAGATTCTACCTGTCGAAGATATGCCCTACATGGAAGATGGTACTCCGATCGACATCATCCTCACCCCACTAGGTATTCCTTCTCGTATGAACCTCGGGCAGATTCTTGAGATGCACCTTGGTATGGCTGCACATAAGCTTAACTGTCAATTCGTGGTACCACCGTTTGCTGGTGCTGATGAAGGTGAGATTAAGGGAGAGCTCGTCAAGGCTGGCGTTCCTGAGAACGGTAAGTTCAAGCTTTTCGATGGCCGCACGGGCGAAGCCTTCGAACAGGATATCGCTATAGGTTACATGTATATTCTCAAGCTTCACCACATGGTGGAAGACAAGATCCACATGCGCTCTATCGGTCCTTACTCTCTTATCACTCAACAGCCTCTTGGCGGTAAAGCTCAGAACGGAGGACAGCGCTTTGGAGAGATGGAAGTTTGGGCTCTCTTGGGTCACGGTGCTGGACACACTCTCCGTGAGATGCTCACCATTAAGTCTGACGACATCCTCGGACGCTCCGCTGCCTTTGACGCTATCGTTAAGGCCGAGAAGATTCCTGAACCAAACCTACCAGCATCATTCAATGTGCTCCTCAACAACTTGAGAGGCCTCTCTCTCGATGTGGATCTGAGGAAGGGGAATCAGTCGATCAGCAGAGAGGAAGATAAGCCTAAGCTTAATTAAAAACCATGAACACCTACAAAAATACTAGCGCTACAGACAACCACTTCGATGCTATTTCGATCAAGCTGGCTTCCCCTGAGCGTATTAAAGAATGGTCCCACGGCGAAGTCACCAAACCTGAGACGATCAACTATCGTACCCAGAGAAGTGAGCGTAACGGTCTCTTCGATGAGAAGATTTTCGGACCAGATCGCGATTTCGAGTGTTACTGTGGAAAGTATCGAGGCATTCGCTACAAGGGCATTGTCTGTGAGAAGTGTGGAGTGGAACTGACTCGTTCTATCGTTCGTCGTGAGCGCATGGGCCACATCGAACTAGCTTCTCCTGTTGCACATATCTGGTTCCTGAAAAACGTGCCTTCCCGCATCTCACTCGTTATGGGTATTCCAGTGGCTGAGTTGGAGAAGGTGATTTATTTCGCTGGCTACATAGTCACTTCTGTTTCTCAGATCGAGAAGGAGAAGGTCTTGAAGGATCTCGACTCCGAGTTCAAGAGCAAGATGAAGAATCTCCAGGATGATAAGAGTAAGGACGCTCTGAAAGAGCTCGCTCTAGCAACTAAGAGAGACATCGAATCTCTCGTTCCTGGCAAGGTGTTGAACGAAGTGGAATTCCATCGTTCATCGATGAAGTACCCAACTGTTTTTGAAGCGGGTATTGGTGCTGAAGCAATCTTCGAAATTTTGAAGGGCATCGATCTCAGCAAGTTGATGAAAGAGCTCGAAGCTGAGCTAGAAAGAGCTCCTGCTACCGAGATCCCACGTTTGAACAAGCGCGTCAGCACTATCCAGTGGATGATCAACTCCAGTATCCGACCGGAGTGGATGTTCATGGTGCGCATTCCAGTTATTCCTCCAGCTATCCGACCCATGGTTCCATTGGACGGTGGGCGCTTCGCGACTTCTGATGTCAACGACCTTTACCGTCGAGTGATCAACAGAAACAACCGTCTAAAGAAGCTGAAGGAAATCAATGCTCCAGATGTTATCCTCCGAAATGAGAAGCGCATTCTCCAGGAAGCTGTGGATGCTCTCATCGACAACACCATCAGGCATTCTTCTGTCGCTGGTAATCAGTCTCAGCGCCGACCTCTAAAGAGCCTTTCCGACAACCTGAAGGGTAAGCGCGGTCTCTTCCGCCAGAACCTCCTCGGTAAACGTGTGGACTACTCTGGTCGTTCCGTAATTGTCGTTGGTCCAGAGTTGAAGCTCCACCAGTGTGGTCTGCCGAAGCATATGGCCCTCGAGCTCTTTAAACCATTTATTATTTCAGAACTTCTGAAGCGTGAGTTGGCTTACAACATTCCAGGCGCTCGTCGTCTTATCGAAGATGCTGTGCCAGAGGTCTGGGCTATTCTCGAAGAGGTGATTCGTGGCAAGTATGTGCTTCTAAACCGTGCACCAACACTCCACCGTCTTGGTATCCAGGCTTTCCAGCCAGTGCTCATCGAAGGTAACGCTATTCAGCTTCACCCACTCGTCTGTACAGCCTTCAACGCTGACTTCGACGGTGACCAGATGGCCGTTCACGTCCCACTCTCAGAAGAATCACAAGCAGAAGCTCGTCTCGTTATGGCTGCTGATAAAAACATCCTTAAGCCTGGTAACGGTGAGCCAGTCGTTTCTGCCAAGCTCCTCGACATCGTCCTTGGTGCTTACTGGATGAGTCGTATTATTCCTGGAGAGAAAGGCGAGGGTCGTTACTACGCTTCTCCAAACTCTGCCATTCTCGCTTATGACTTCGATGTTGTGAGTTTGAGAGCGAAGATCACAGTTCTACCTTCTGACACCGAGCGCTATAAACAGTTCGAAGGCAAGCCTTTCGAAACTTCTGTAGGACGCCTCTTGTTCAACGGCATCTTGCCGAAGGATTATCCTTACATCAATGACGAGATGAACAGGAAGAAGGTGAGTGAACTGGTCGACGATCTGATCGAGCGTTACGGTATGGAAGCTATTCCAGCCATCATGGACAAGATTAAGACCTTTGGTTTCCACTACGCTACGAAGTCCGGTATTACTTGGGGTATTGATGACATCAAGATTCCTGAAGCTAAAACTGCGATTATTGAGAAGGGGCGTGCACAGGTGGCCGAAGTGGTCTCACAATATCACGAAGGTCTTCTCTCTGAACATGAACGCGCTGTGCGTTCTGTGGAAATCTGGCAGGCTATCAAATCCGAAGTGGAAAAGCTGGTGCCTTCCACGCTGGATGTGAAGGACTCTGTCTATGACATCACCTACTCAGGAGCCCGTGGTTCTCTGGGCAACATTAACCAGATGGTGGGTATCAAGGGTATTATTCAGAACGTCTCAGGTGAGGCGCTTGAGTTCCCGATTCTCTCTTGTTACAAGGAAGGATTCTCACCTCTGGAATACTTCATCACTACTCACGGTTCTCGTAAGGGTCTGACAGACACCGCGCTGAACACTGCCAAGGCCGGATACCTGACTCGTCGTCTCTTCGATGTTGCTCAGGATGAGATTGTGACTGAAGAAGATTGTGGTACGAAAGACGGAACAAACATTTCTAGGAAAACGGCTTCTGGTATTGAGTACCCACTCTCTAGAAATATTAAGGGCCGTTTCCTCGCTGCCGATGTTATGGACGACAACGGAGAAGTTCTCTTCAAGAAAGGTCACTTCGTCACCAAGTTTGACGCAGAGAAGATTGACGCAACAAAGAACGAATTCGTCTCAGTTAGATCACCACTTGGTTGTAAGTCTCTGCATGGCATCTGTGTGAAATGTTACGGTGTTGACCTCGGTAATAATAAGGTCATCGAACTAGGTGAAGCTGTCGGCACAGTGGCTGCCCAAGCTATTGGTGAGCCAGGTACTCAGCTAACCATGAACACGAAACACTTGGTGGGTGCAGCGACAGTCGGAGGAGACGTGACCCAGGGTCTGCCTCGTGTGGAAGAAATCTTCGAAAAGAGGAAGCCGAAAGTTCCTGCCGCTATTAGTCATATCGATGGCTTGGTCAGTGAGATCAAGGTCGTCGGTCATGACCGCATCTTCGTCATCACTCCAGAGAGTGGAGAGGTGAAAGCCAAGAAGCTCGACAACGAATATGTCGTTCCAGTTTCTCGTGTGGCGGTGGTTAAGGTTGGACAGGAGGTGAAGAAGGGCGACATGCTCACCGACGGCTCCGCTGATCTAGATGAACTCTTCCGTTATGCTGGACGCGAAAAAACAGAGAAATACATCATTCACGAAGTTTCTAAACTTTACGAACTTCAAGGTGCTGCCGTTTCTCACAAACACATCGAACTGATCGTGCGCCAGATGTTCAGTCGCAGGAAGGTCAAGGAAGCGGGAGACACCCACTTCACTCGTGGTGATGTTATCGAGATCGCTGATCTCATGAAGACCAATGCATTGATGAAGGAGAAGGGTCAGGAAGAAGCGAAAGCTGATGCTGTGATCATGGGTATCACTGAAGTTTCGCTCTCTCGATCCAGCTTCCTCTCAGCTGCTTCGTTCCAGCACACTCCACGCGTTCTTATCCAAGCCGCTATCAAGGGTGTGGAAGACAAGTTGGTGGGCCTCAAAGAAAACGTGATTATTGGTCGTCTCATTCCTGCCGGTACTGGGTTCAAGGGAGGATATAAAGAAAAATTGATATGGGAGGCGATATCGAAACAATCAAACAAAGGCTAGATATAGCCGAAGTTGTTGGAGGATACGTCAAGTTAGAGAAATCAGGAGTCAGTTTCAAGGGACGCTGCCCCTTCCACAACGAGAAGACCCCCTCTTTCTTCGTCTCACCAGCGAGGCAGAGTTTCTACTGCTTCGGATGCGGAGAGAAGGGAGACATCTTCACCTTCGTTCAGGAGATGGAGGGCCTCTCTTTCCGTGAGGCACTGAAATCTCTCGCGGAGAGGGCGGGTGTGGAGCTTAAGGGTCGTGCAGAGAGTGAGCAGGCGCGCAGTGAGAAAGAGCGACTCCACGAAGCGCTTGAGTTCGCGCTTAAGTTCTTCGAAGAGAAGCTCTCGGGGAATGTGTCAGCTCAGGAGTATTTGCTCAAGAGAGGGCTCTCCGCCGAGACGCAGAAGTCTTGGCGTCTCGGCTACGCGCCGGCAGAGTGGCGTGCGCTTTACAACCACTTGCTGGCCTTGGGTCTGAAGGAGGAGATCTTGATCAAGGCCGGGCTAGTCAAACCTGTGGCAGCTGGAACGGGGAAGAGTGCGTACGACGTTTTTCGGGACCGCCTGATTTTCCCCATCTTTGATTCTCAAGGGGAGATAGCCGGCTTCTCGGGTAGGGCTTTCTCTCCTGAGACAGAACCGAAGTATCTCAACACCCCTGAGACTCCGCTCTTTGCTAAAAGTGAGTTGCTCTACGGACTCGACAAAGCGAAACATGAGATTAGGAAGAAGAACTACGCGGTTCTGGTCGAGGGTCAGATTGATTTAGTCTTGTCACACCAGGTCGGAGTGGGGAACACCGTAGCTTCCTCGGGCACCGCTTTCACCGCGGCGCATCTGGAGAGATTGAAGAAGCTTTCACCGCGCATCATCCTCGCTTTCGATGGGGATGAGGCAGGGTATACAGCAGCTTTCAAGTCCTCTGAGCTCGCATTCTCGCTTGGTCTGGAGGTGAAGGTGGCGCACTTGCCGGAAGGGCGAGACCCGGCAGATATGGCGAAAGAGAATCCAGAGAGTTGGAAAGAGATTCTCCGTCAGGCCAAGCCAGCAGTGGAATACTTCCTCGAGAGAATTCTCTCTGCCGAGCCGGATCGACGCAAGGCTCTCAAGCTGGTAGAGAAACAGCTCTTACCACTCCTTGTTCTCATTGAGAGTTCGATCGAGCGTTCTCACTTCATCTCACACATTGCCAAGCGGACCGGGGTGAGGGAAGAGGTGATCTGGGAGGATTTAAAGAAAGTTAAACGACCCAGCGTTAACTCCGGAATTGCTTCTGTGCCAGTTGTAGAGATTAAATCAGAAGTCTCTAACCCTGATGCCATCCATCTTCGGTTGGAAGAGTATCAGGAGATCGTCGCTCTACGAAAAGAGAGTCCAGATGATCAAGAGCTCGTCAAGCATGAAGCCGAGCTGGTTAATCTCATTAAGATTGATGAGCTCAATGAGAGGATCGATGACCTAAGAGCCAAGCTGGCTCAGGGGGATGAAGGTGTAGTGGAAGAAGCGGCGCGTTTAACTCGAGAAAGAGATGAGGTAAAACGCAATATGATGTAAAATATAATGTTAGTTTAGATGAAAAAGAAAAAAACCAAAGTACAAAAGAATACGAGGACCAAAAAGGTTTCTAAGAAACCAACCAAAAATCCTAACAAAATAAAAAAGGCCAAAAAGATTTTAAAATCTAAACCAGAACCGAAAGCTAAAAAGCTTTCCCCTAAACAAGCCAAGTATAAAGTTGAACTGGCTCTGAAAACTGATCGCCTAACCACTCGTGGTAAAGAGAGAGGTTTCGTGACTTTCGATGAAATTCTAAAAGAGTTCCCAAACATTGAAACAGATATCAACTTTCTCGATGAGTTGTATGGCAAACTCCACAACCTCGGGATCGATATCTTGGAGGGCGGCGGACTACTCGAGCTACCAGAAGAGGTGGCTGACAAGAAGTACGCGTACTCCCGTGGGGATTCTTCCTATGATTCGATCCAGATGTACCTGCGAGAGATCGGTCAGTATCCACTCATTGCCGGATCTATGGAGAAAGAGCTCGCCAAGCGCATTGAAGCAGGTGATGTAGATGCTAAGAATCTTCTAATGAAGGCCAACCTGCGTCTCGTGGTCTCTATCGCCAAAAAGTATGCCAATCGTTCTCCTGACCTGACCCTCCTCGACTTGATCCAGGAAGGAAACCTAGGTCTGCATAAGGCCGTGGAGAAGTTCGATTGGACAAAAGGCTTCAAGTTCTCGACCTATGCGACTTGGTGGATTCGCCAGGCTATTACTCGTGCCCTCGCTGACCAGAGTCGCACTATCCGCGTGCCAGTGCATATGGTGGAAACTATCGCCAAGTACAAACAAGTCGTGCGCCGCCTCACTCAAGATCTCGGGCGTGAACCACTTCAGGAAGAGATTGCTATGGAGATGAATCTCGATGTGGAGAAAATTTATCAGATCGAGAAGATTGACCAGTCGACTGTCTCACTAGAGTCCCCAGTTGGAGAAGAAGGGGATGATGGTAAGAGTAAGCTCGGTGACTTCCTAGCCGATGACAAGATTCTCTCTCCCGATCAAGATTCTTCGAGACGCATCGTCTCGGATCAGGTGAAAGAGATCCTTAATGACTTACCTCCAAAGGAGAGGAAGATTCTCGAGATGCGCCATGGTTTGCTCGACGGCTACACTCACACTCTTGAAGAAGTGGGGAAGGTCTTCGGTGTCACTCGCGAACGTATCCGACAGATTGAAGCGAAGGCCCACGAAAAAATTCGTCAGCACGAAAAGATTGATAGACTGAGGGGGTATTAGAAGGTCCAACCTTGAAAGAAAAAGACGGCCTGAGGGCCGTCTTTTTGACGTGTTATGATGGTGTTTATGAAAGGTGAGGCGAAATTTCAGGAAGAGTACCAGAAGCTCAATACGTCTCAGAAAGAGGCGGTAGAGACTCTGGAGGGCCCTGTGATGGTCATTGCGGGCCCTGGGACAGGTAAGACTCAGGTGCTAGCTCTGCGCATCGCGAACATTCTCCGTGAGACAGACACGCCAGCTGACGGTATTCTCTGTCTTACCTTTACCAACTCTGGGGTGAAGGCTATGCGCGAGAGATTGTCGTCTCTTATTGGTCCAGCCGCTTCTCGGGTAAACATCCTGACTTTCCACAGCTTCGCTTCGAGCTTGATCGAAGAGTTTTATGGCTCCTTAGATCTTCCTGCTCCACCAGCTCTTCTAGATGAAAGAGACTCTGTTTTGCTAGCAGACAATTTACTGGAAACTGAGGAGTGGGAATATCTCCGTCCTCGTTCCGGTGGAGCCCATAATTTTAAAGATCTTAAGTCTCTCATCTCTTTTCTCAAACGAGAAGGAATTTCTCCCGAACAGTTCGAAGAAGAGGTAAAGCTTGAGATCGAGAGGATCAAAGAAGATCCAGAAAACATTTCTTCCCGAGGAGAAAGAAAGGGTGCGCTCAAGAAAGAAGCGGAAGATAAGATCGAGCGTTTCTCCAGAACTATAGAAGCTGGGCGTTTCTATGGCCTGTATGAAGAGACGAAGAAAGAAAAGAACCTGGTGGATTACGATGACATTTTGAAGCTAGCGGTCGATCTGGTCCGCACTTCTTCAGACGCCAGAGCCTCTGTGGCAGAAAGGTACCTCTATGTTCTAGTAGATGAGCACCAGGATTCCAGTGGAGTGCAGAACAAATTCTTGGAGTATGTGTGGGGAGAGGTGGAGAAACCCAACTTGTTTGTGGTGGGGGATGACAGGCAGTTGATTTATGGCTTCGGCGGGGCATCGCTCTCACACTTCGAAAGTTTCCAAGAAAACTTTCAGGGGACCAAACTCATTTCTCTTTTGGATAACTATCGTTCCACCCAACCCATTCTTGACTTGGCTGATGCTATGCTCTCGAGCACCCTTTCTAAAGGGAAGCTAAAGAGTCATAAGAAAGGAACCGGGGGTCTGAGGTTGGTGGAAGCAGAAGTCTCCAGAGACGAGATTCTTTATCTAGGGATTGAGCTTAAGGGAAAGTTGGAGAGCGGAGTGTTGCCACATGATTGCGCTGTTTTGGTACCCAAGAATTCTCAGGTGAAGTCCGCTTTAGCCGTACTTTCTGATGTGGGGATTCCTGTCGCCACAGGAGGCAAGACTTCTTTCTTCTCTATGGGGGAAACAGCTTCTTTTCTGGGTGTGCTCAAAGTTTTGGCCAACCCATATGATTCAGTTTCTATATCAGAACTTTTGCTCCAACCACATTTTAATTTACCGGTACTAGAGACACACAAGTTTCTACACAAACATTCTAGGGGCCTTTCTCTGGAAAAGTTGGCTGAGACAGATGGGAAGCTGAGGGAGTTGGGGAAGATTCTGGTGGAGCTTCTAGAATCTTCTAACACGTACAATATATATGAGCTTACTCAGGAGGTTGGTAAAAAAGTCTTTTTCGATCAAGCTTTAGGGCAACAAAATCTTTCCCGTTGGATTGAGTGTGTCCGCACCATGCTCCACCTCATTCTTTCTAGAATGGAGAAGGATCCTAAGATTTCTCTGAGAGACTTCCTCTTGTTTATCGACCGCCTCGAAGAATACGGAGAAGATTTGCCTGTAGCAGTCCTATCTGGAAATGAAGGAGTGAGGGTCATGACTTTGCATGCTTCTAAAGGGTTGGAGTTCGAGCATGTTTGGGTGGCGCATTTGGATGAGAAGTCCCTGATGAGTGGGAAAGCTCCCGGCTTCTCTCTGCCAGAGAAACTTCTGGAATACAGCAAGAAGAAAGATGAGGAAACGGTGCGTAGAGAGCTCTATGTGGCTATTACCCGTGCGAAAAGCACCTGCACCCTCTCATACTCAGCTTCTTCCTACACAGGCAGGGATTTGAGTCTTTCCAAGGTGATTCTGGATCTACCGAGAGAAGTTTTCGAAGAGACTAGTAAGGAAGAGGTCCAAAAACAGATTTCAACCCATGACCCATTGGCTTATGTCACTAGAGTGGAGACGGGGGCGGAGAGGAGTATTGAGGAGGTGAAAGCTCTAGTGAAGGAGCACTATGAGAAAAGTCCTGTGGCGGTCACGCATTTAAATAATTTCTTTAGTTGCCCGTGGAAGTGGTATTTTAGAAATTTCCTGCGGTTACCAGAAAGAGAGTCGGAATTTTTAATCTTCGGAAACCTGGTGCACTCTATGGTCGAAGAGGTGCTGATTCTAAGAACTGTAGATGAAGAAGCTTTGAAGGAAAAGTTAGAAGAAACACTGGATGATCTCCGAGTTTATAATCCAGTTGTGAGAAAAAGGTTCAGGAGGGAGGCTATGAATGCCCTAGAATTATTCGGCAAGAAGTTTCTCCCGTATATTTCTCACGAAGCTGTTTCAGAGAAGAAACTAAATGTGCAAAGTGCTGAAACTCCGCTCACTATCACCGGCAAGATCGACCTTTTGGAAGCTCAAGATGAAGGCTTGCGAGTAACGGATTTTAAGACTGGCAAGCTTAAGAAGCTTTCTCTGATTGAGAAAGTCACAGAAGAGGGAAGAATGAGTGACCTGCTTCGACAGCTCACCATGTACTCGTTTCTTCTAGAAAATCAAAGGAAGCCAGAGAAGGTTTCTACCTCTCGACTAGTTTTCCTGGAAGCTGGTGAGAAGGACAAAGATGCCGTCTTCGAAACAGAGATCAGCATAGAAGAAATCAAGCTCCTAGAGAAAGATATTCTAGACTACCACCAACTTTTGAATGATGGGTCTTGGGTAGAGAGAGATTGTGACTTCAAACCAAACTCTTTTGAGAAAGAATGTCCGTACTGTGCTTTGAAGAAAAACTTATTTGAGTAAAGAGTCGATGTAGCCCTTCATATTGGCAAACGGTTCAGCACCTCTTACGACAATCTGCTCACCAGTTTTCGTATTCATGATAACCGGGAAGGGAGTACCTCTGGCGCCTGATTTCACCGCTTCTTCAATACTTGCGTCAATCTTGGCAGAGTAGCGTCCGCTAGAGAGACAGGTGTTGAAGGCTTCAGAGTCTAGACCCATTTCCGCAGCGATTCTTGGGAGGATGGCTGGATCGAGTGAGTCGTTCGAGTTCGTGAGGGTGAAGATTTTTCCAAGGTAGGTCCAGAAAGCTTCGTTGCCACCGAGTTCAGCCGCACATTCTGTCGCCTCTGCCTCCTTCTTCGCCAGTTTGTGGAGATTCTGAATAGGGAAGTGGCGGAAGACCCAGGCTACCTTGCCATCATAGCTAGCCATGACATCCTTCATGGTGTTGTGGAAAATCTTACAGAATGGGCACTCAGTATCTGAGTATTCGATAATAACAATCTCAGCATTGCGTGGGCCTAAGACATGGTCATCGTTAGAAATTTTTTTCACCTCTACTTTCACCTCACCTACAGGTTGGTTCGCTGTATTGCCACTAGGTGTGCCTCCGAAGTAGACTGCTAGGGCGACTAGCGCACCGGCGACGACAATGGCTCCTGGGAGTAAAATTGGGTTTGTTTCTTTATTTTCCATAAGTAAAAATAATTATAACATAGCGTGTTAACATAAATCTATGTTGATGCTAGAAGCTATAATTCTGGGCTTGGTCCAGGGGATGACGGAGTTTATTCCGGTTTCTTCCTCCGGCCATTTGATCGTGGTGAGAGAGATCTTTAATTTCTCTGACCAAGGCCTTGGTTTCGACGCCGTGCTTCAGCTGGCCACAGCTCTGGCAGTTTTCGTCTACTTTGCGAAAGATCTGCCACAGCTTGTTCGAGATAAGCGGATGGTTACAGCTCTTGTTCTGGGTACTATCCCAGCGGTGGTGTTCGGGCTCTTGCTGGAGAATCAGATGGAAACAGCGTTTCGAAGCGCGCATTTGGTCGCCTGGATGCTTCTTCTGGGGGCGGGTCTGATGTATGGCGCCGAGAAGTGGGGTAAACAAAACAAAGAACTCACTCCGATGAATGGACTTGGAGTGGGCTTCTTCCAAGTTCTGGCTCTAGTTCCTGGTTTCTCTCGTTCTGGTGCCACCATCTCCGGCGGGCTCTTTCTTGGACTGACTCGCGAATCTGCTACTCGGTTTAGCTTCCTTTTATCTTTCCCTATTATCGTGGGTAGTGGGTTGAAAGAGTTTCTAGATCTCTCGAGTTCGGGAGCAATTTCAGATTTCGGCTCCACACTCATCCTCGCATCCATCGTAGCCTTCACTTCAGGAATTTTCGCCAT
>CAYOPK010000002.1:0-5377 GCA_964405855.1 uncultured Candidatus Saccharibacteria bacterium | reverse complement strand
ACTTCCTGATTAGTTATCTCAAGAACCACTCCCTGATACCGTTTGTCTGGTATCGAGTCGTTCTGGCTGGGCTGATTTTCCTGATGCTCTAAAAAGGGAGGGAGAAGGTGAGCTTCTTATCCTCCGGTTCTTCCCATTTACTGGTATCTAGAGGAATTTCTTTCAGCTGGGGACCTTCTTTGAAAATTAGTTTCTGGTTGGCCACGGCGTGGTCATAAATTTCTTTCGTAATCTTCACATCCTCCAAACAGTATTTGCGGATCTTGTCGATCTCACCAGTTTTCCACCACTTCACTGCTTCGAGCCCATGCCCAATCTTTTGTTTACCAAGCGTGCCTTCGGCGAGCTGATCCAATTTCATGCGTCTGCCGTACGCTTCTTTAATCTCTTTTAGAATATCTAGGTGCTTAATTTTAGAAAGATCACCTGGGTAGTATTTGTTCAGCAGGGGAAGGTCGAAGTGCTCAGAGTTAAAGCCGATCAAGACGTCTGCCCGTTCGAGGATGGGCCAGAGTTGGCTAAACTCTTCTTGAAGATACGAAGTATATAAATCAGTTTCGGAATCATGAATACCCACGATCGAAATATCGAGAGCGGCTGGGTCAGAACTGCCCACCTCGCTGAAGATGTTGCGGGTTTCGATGTCGAAAACTATTTTACGCATCCACACTAGGTTTATCGAAGTGTGTTGGTAAGCCGTGAGTTTCCAGAAAATCTCTCATGGTAATGTCGCCAGCGCCGAAGCCGACGAAGGGAAGATCCGAATCTCCGAAAAGAGCGGTGAGATTATCATAGCGTCCGCCACCGAGAATTGAGCGAGGATTCTCTGGGTTAGTGTCGAAAAATTCGAAGACCACTCCAGTGTAGTAGGCCTGGCCTCGCTTCAGGGTGTCATCAATTTTTAAGTTTGTAATACCAGATTCTCGAAGAGCACCCATGACTTGTTCTAGGTTTTCGGTATTTTGGTTTATGGTGTTCATGCGGATTTCGTACGAGTCTCTTGGGGCGCCGAATTTTTGCATGACTGCATCAGCCAGAGAGATGATCTCGATATCGGCTTCAATGCCCGCGACACCTACAATGTCTACATTTAACTGGTAGTGTTCTCGACGACGACCACGCTGAGGCTTCTCGTAGCGGAAGAGGTTCGGGATGGAGTACCAGCGCAGAGGAAACTTGAGACTCTTTCTCCTTCCTGCCACCATGCGAGCTAGAGTGGGAGTCATTTCTGGTCTGAGAGTGACTGACCGTCCACCGCGGTCGATGAAGGTGAAGGTTTGCTGATTCACAATCTCATCACCAGATTTCTCGGTATAAAGATCGGTTGGCTCAAG
Source organism: uncultured Candidatus Saccharibacteria bacterium (assembly GCA_964405855.1). Lineage (GTDB taxonomy): Bacteria > Patescibacteriota > Minisyncoccia > Phycocordibacterales > Zambryskibacteraceae > UBA5004. The sequence goes on along the minus strand of CAYOPK010000002.1, from coordinate 4,043 downwards.
AGGGGAAGCGCTGTATTCCTGGTAGTTGAAATACTCAGCAACCTTACGCCAGACACCGAAGATGTGGTTCTGGATAGCCATGTCCTCTGGGTAGAAGTCCTGGACGCCCTTGTATGGTTCAGTACTCAATTTTGCCATAATAGAGGTATTATAACTCAAATGAGTGAAGTAATTAAGCTTTATAAAAATATGGGGGAAACGCCACTTGAGTGCCTGGAGCGCTTTCGGACGGATCATCCGACGTACACTGAGACCAAGATGACTTACCTTGGCCGGCTTGATCCGATGGCAGAAGGCCTGGTTATCGTACTTGCCGGTGACACCAGAGAGAGGGAGAAATACTTGGGCCTAGATAAGACTTATGAGTTCGAAGTGCTCTGGGGTTTCTCGAGTGATACGCACGATATTTTAGGTCTAGTCAGTGGTGATGGACGGACTCCGCAGAAACTGGAGGAAAAGATGCCTCGCTTTATAAAACAGCTTCTGAAGAAAAAGACGCAAGCCTACCCACTTTTCTCTTCGAAAATGTTCGGCAAGGATTTCCTCCGAGCGCGGGACGTGAAGGTTGAGATGCTGGATTTTCCAGAAAAGGGGATCAAGATCTTCTCTCTCGAACACTTACATACTCGTTCAATCACTGGTCGGGAAATTCTTGGAGATGTCTCGGAGAGGATCGCTCTGGTCTCTGGCGACTTCCGGCAACCACAGGTAATGAATAGTTGGCAGAACACACTTATCACTCGGCCGAACGAATTTTTCCTCGTCTCCAAGTTCCAAGTCGATGTCTCGAGTGGGACTTACATTCGAGGTCTGGCAGATGAGCTGGGTGAGCTCGCTGGCACTGGTGCTCTCGCCTGGAGTATCAAAAGAACACGAGTGGGGGAGTATAAAATAGCTTCCTAGCTTCAATAGCTTGGCTAGCTAAGAAGCTAATCAAGCTAGGAAGCTACTTCAAATCCTTGCGGGAAGCTTTGGCACGATCAGTCTGGGTCAGGAGAACTTTGCGGAGGCGGACGGACTTCGGAGTGATCTCAATGTATTCGTCACCATTCATAATTTCCATGGCGCGTTCGATATCGAGTTTAAAAGGGGGCACGAGGAAGATGCCGTCGTCAGAGCCAGAAGCACGCATGTTGGTGAGTTGTTTGCCTTTGGTCGGGTTCACATACATATCTTCACCCTTGACCGCGTTGCCGATCACTTGGCCGGCATAAACTTCATCTCCTGGTTCCACATAGAGGGTGCCTCTCTGCTGGAGGTTATCCAGAGAGAAGGCCAGACACTTGCCAGCTTCCATGGAGATCATGGCGCCGACATCGTGGTGTTCGATCTCACCCACATGTTTCTTGAAAGCGGTGAAGCGGGAAGAAAAGATGCCCAAGCCTCTGGTGGCTACGACGAACTCTCCACGATAACCGAGGAGTCCACGAGTTGGCGCTTCGAAGATGAGGCGGGTCTGGCCGTTTTCAGTCTTCATATCCATAAGCTGAGCCTTTCTCGTATTGAGAGCTGAGATGACTGTGCTACTAATTTCTTCTGGGACATCGATAACCACTTCTTCGAATGGCTCAGTTTTCACTCCACCTTCTTCTTTGAAAATTACTTTCGGCTGGGAAACCTGGAGCTCGAAACCTTCTCGACGCATGTTCTCACAGAGGATGGCGATATGGAGTTCTCCACGACCATAGACGGTGTAGTATTCGCTAGTACCGAAATCCACTTTCAATCCCACGTTCACTTCGAGTTCGTGCTCAAGACGTTCGCGGATCTGGCGACCAGTCACGAATTTACCCTCTTTACCGGCGAAAGGAGAGTTGTTCACCAGGAAGTTGAGAGAGATGGTCGGCTCATCGACATTGATAGAAGGCAGAGTCTCGCCGTCGGCCGCGCCCATGATGGTGTCGCCGATAAAGATTTCTGGCAGTCCGGCCACCATCACCACGTCTCCAGCTACTGCTTCGGAAGCCTCTTTTCTCTTGATACCTTCGAAGGTAAAGAGTTTCGTAATCTTTCCTTTAAAATCACCACCTTTTTGCTGCTTCACAAATACTTCTTGGCCATCTTTGATAATGCCTTCGTAAACACGAGCGATAGCCATACGTCCTAGGAAGTTGTCGTAAGCTAGGTTGAAAGGTTGGAGGCGGACTGGAACAGAGAGGTTCTGAGTGGCGGCCGGTACGTGCTCGAGCACCATGTCGAGAAGAGGTGAAAGATCTTTTCTCTCATCGCTGAGACTTTTCATCGCTACTCCGTCTACTCCAATAGCATAGATGGTAGGGAAGTCGATCTGTTCGTTGTCTGCACCCAGTTCGATAAAGAGTTCCAAAACTGCTTCATGAACCCATTCTGGTCGAGCAGCTGGTTTGTCGATCTTATTGATCACCACAATAGGCTTTAAACCGAGCTCAAGAGACTTCTTCAACACGAAGCGAGTCTGAGGCATCGGGCCTTCCTGAGCATCGACGATAAGGAGCACGGTGTCGATAGAGCGGAGTACACGCTCGACCTCAGAGCCGAAGTCTGAGTGGCCAGGAGTGTCGACGATGTTGATCTTCGTATCTTTATAAAAGAGAGAGGTGTTCTTGGAATAGATAGTAATACCTCGCTCTTTTTCTAGTGCGTTCGAGTCCATACTTTCGCCCTCGGCGAACATGCCGTTCTGGCGTAGAAGGGCGTCGGTAAGAGTAGTCTTGCCGTGGTCAACGTGTGCAATGATGGCGATGTTTCTAATTTCCATATTTAAACCGCCCTAAGGCGGAGAAGGTCAATTAAAGCACAGAAACGGCTGTATTACAACTTAGCGAGCTTTCAACTCACCGCCAGTCACCACAAACTGACGAGTGGTCGGGATGGTGGGTTCGGTGGAGTAAGGCTCGTCGCTACTGCGGTCGAGGAAGCGGGCAGTAATAACCCCCTGCTCTATAGAGAGAGATTGGGGTGAGATGCGGTCGCCGATGAAGATTCCCTCGGTACCACGGTGTCCTGTAGGACTAGAGATAAATCCTGCTACATAGACGAAGACTCCTGATCCGCCGCCCGAGCGAGCGATGAAGAGGATGACATCTTCTTTCCCATCAGCATTCACATCTCCACGAGCCTGACTTTCTAGGATTCTGGTTTCAGAATAGAAACCGTTTTCACCCTCACCCTCCTTTCTTCCTTGGGAGAGGGTGACTCGTTCTCCGTCGAAGGTAAAGGTCCCGTTCGATGGATCAATTTGGAAAGCTGAAGGCGCGGTTGAATCCTCTTCTGTTGGTTGTGGGTTGGGACTCTCTGTTCGGTTGGAGAAGTAGTAGAAACCTCCGATGAGGATGATAACGATAAGCCAGAGGAAGAGTTTTTTCATCTTTTTATTTTAACATATTTTGAATCTGAAGACGTTTGAAATGAAAGACCTTGTCAACCTAATTTGGTGGATAACACAGGGGATAAGTTGGGGAATGGTTGGGGATAAAAACTTGAAATGAATTCGTCTCCTGGACGGCTCATCTAGAGTAGAGATTATTAGTTAACTAAAATCATTTATGAATTCACACGAAGAGCAGAGGAGATCAGAAGAAGCTCGTAAGAAAAAGGCTGAAGAAGAGAGGATTCTAGCTGAGACTAATAAGAAACAATCAGAAGTCTCCGAAGATCGTGCTGAAGAGGCAGAAGGTTAACTTGATGCCCAAGGGGAGAAAACCCCGCCCCTCGCGATGCGAGGGGCGGGGTTTTCGGTTTCGTTTGATTTAAATTTTGTTATAATCATTTAAATATATGTCACAAGAAAAAGCTGGGCTACTTGTCCTGCGTTACGCTCTGGTCATCATCTACGTCTACTTCGGTATTTCTCAACTAGTGGATGCTGAACGCTGGGCTGGAATTGTACCTGAATGGGCGACCACCATCTCGACTCTGAGTGCCGGTACAGTGGTGATGTTGAACGCTGTCTTCGAACTCGTTTTCGCTACGCTACTCGCTCTCGGTTTCTGGCTTCGACCCGTGTCGTTTATTCTCGCCGCCCATCTGGCGGTGATTACGCTCACTATGGGCTTCACCCCAAC
>CAYOPK010000001.1:0-25230 GCA_964405855.1 uncultured Candidatus Saccharibacteria bacterium | reverse complement strand
GAAAAAGCGCGCGTTCTGAAAAACGTTTTAGAAACCACCGAGTCTCCTTATGTACAGGTTTCCAGATTTTCTTTCTCCACTTCTCAGTTCGCACGCATGAGGGTGGTGACAGCGCTGGTGCTTGTCGTGGCCGTCTCTTTCGGTGGACTGGTTTATGCTTCCGACGAGTCTCTGCCGGGTGAGACGCTTTATCACATGAAAGTAGGATTGGTTGAACCAATTTTGGATCAATTTAACAGCTCTGTAGAAAAGAGGGTGGTTTGGGAAGAAGAGAAAGTGGAGAGGCGTATTCAAGAAGCGGAAGCCTTGCTCGAGAGAGATGAGTTGGATGATGCGCGTATCGAGGATCTGGAGCGTCGTGTGGAGCAGAGTTCGCGCGCCTTCGTCTCAGCAGTGAGGGAGTATGCTAAGTCTAGATCCGCGACGCTAGCCGAAGCTGAAGCAGAAATAGAAAAGCAGGTAGAAAAGCGCAAACAAGAATTCCGAGAGAGATTCGGCTTCAAGTCGGAAGTCTCAACTTCTTCTCTTGTGAGCTCTCTCGGCGAACCTGCTGAGTCGGTCGAACCGCTGGAGGCGGTTGATCCAGTCGAAGAAAATCGAGAAGAGAGAATCGAGAGACTGAAGCGCAGAGCCTTCGAGGTCATCGAAGCGATCGAAGTTCGAGAGGAGTAAGTAGCCGAGATATTTAAAATATTTAACCCCCGGTTCGACCTGTGTCGAACCGGGGGTTCAGTGTGCTACTTCTCGAAAGCTTCGATGATGGCGCGGGCGTAAGCCTCACGCACTTTCGGGTCCCTGATTCTCCAGAGATCCACATCATTGTTGAAGTTTCCGAGTTCGACGAGAACCTTGGCCGGAGCCCGGTTCCCACCGTTGAGGATGTACAAGTTCCGCAATCCGTAGCGTGGGTCGCCGTTCCTCGCCACCGGACCATGCGCGCGCATACGACCCGCTTGGTCGAAGCTCTGGGCGAGACGGTTCGCAAGACTCAGTGAGCCTGGGTTTGGGGCGTGGATGATTCTCACCCCATCTACGTCCTTGCGCGTCCCGACCACGTCGAAGTGGATCGAGAGCCAGGCGAGACGGTGGCGCGGATATTTCCGCACCATCGCGTTGCCGTAAAGTTGGCGCTTACGTAGGCCGCTGGTGCCAGCGACGGCAACGGATCCGTCGTGGCTGAACCTCTCGGTTCGGTTGTCCGCGAAGATCTCCTGAGGAGAGCCGTCGCGGGTACCTTCGTCGTGGCGGAGCGTGATGAAGACGATTCCGTCTTTGGCCCGCGCCAGTCTCTCGACTCGGCGCGTGACGTCGTAGACGTACTCGTTTTCTGTCACGCGCTGACCGTTGAAGCCTCTCGAGGCTCCAGGGTCGGTTCCGCCGTGGCCTGGGTCGAGGATGAGCACGGTCCCGTAGAGGGAGCCTCGTGCTTTCGACTGGGCCAGTGGCTCAGCGAACCCGGCTCCAGCGATGAATATCGCCAGCAGCAGGGTGTAAACTCGGTCCATGTTCTGTCCTTTCGTTTAAGGGTCTTTTATAATTATAGCACACTTATAGCGTTTTGGTCAAGTTTTTGTAAAACGGCTTAAAATAAGCTATTCTTCTAAGGTCTATGTCCAAACTTTCTGTCGGAATCGTCGGTTTGCCAAATGTGGGGAAGTCCACGCTCTTTAATGCGCTGACCAAGAAGAGTGTGCCGGCGGAGAACTATCCCTTCTGCACCATCGACCCCTCGGTCGGGATTGTGCCTGTACCCGATGTGCGTCTCGATAAACTAGCCGAGCTCTCTAAGTCGAAGAAGGTGGTTCCGGCCGTGGTGGAGTTCGTTGACATCGCCGGACTGGTGAAAGGCGCTTCAGAGGGTGAGGGTCTGGGTAACAAGTTCCTCTCGAATATCCGAGAAGTCGACGCCATCATCATGATGGTGCGTACCTTCGAGGATCCAGATATCATCCATGTGCATAATAAGGTTGATCCACTTTTCGATATTGAGATTATTAACCTGGAGTTAGAGAAAGCAGGGATTCAGAAGCCGACACTCTATGTTTTAAATGTTTCTGAGATTGCTGGGCAGATTTCTCCAGAATTCAAAGAGAAGTTGCCTGGGCCTTATCTAGAGGTTGATCCAGTCTTCGGCACCGGTCTCGATCAGCTTATTATCGAAGCTTACAAACTCCTCGATCTCATCACTTTCCTCACCACTGGAGAGAAGGAGAGTCGAGCTTGGACTTGTCGACGTGGCGCAGCGGCTCCTGAGGCTGGACGCTCCATCCATTCAGATTTCGAAACCAGATTTATCCGCGCGGAGGTCATTGCGAACGAGAAACTTCTCGAAGCCGGATCCTACGCGTCCGCTCGCGCCAAAGGCTGGGTGAGAATCGAAGGCAAGGAATACATAGTGCAGGACGGCGACGTCATCGAATTTTTGGTATAATTAAAATATGAATACAGAAAACCGTATTGGGAAATGGTCAATCATTATTGGTATTGTTATCGTTCTTAATCTTTTCTTCAACTACACACTCTCCCTGGTCTACGATGCACCAGATTACGAAGTGTATTGTCCTACCCAGCAGGTGGTGACTATGCCGGAAACACAGACTGAGTGCACCGACCAAGGTGGTCAGTGGACTGAGAATTCTTACTACGGGAAACCTGTGGCTCCTGGCGTGACCGAACCTATGGGTTACTGCGATCTGCAGTACACCTGCCGTCAGACGTACGAATCTGATAATGATTCTTACAACCGAAATGTCTTCGTTGTTCTGGTAGTTCTCGGCGCACTCTCTGTCCTTGCCGGCAACTTCTTGGTAGCTGGTAACTCTGTGATAGCTAGCGGACTCTCTCTCGGAGGTGTGCTCTCATTTGTTATCGCTTCCATGCGTTACTGGAGCTCAGCTGATGACATCTTCCGAGTAGTTATTCTTGCTATTGCTCTCGGGCTTCTCTTCTGGGTGGCGATGAAGAAATTCGGTGCTAAACAGTAGATAGTAGGTAAAACAAATACGTGAAAGATTACGATCCGAAAGAAATAGAGAAGAAGTGGCAAGCCGAGTGGGAGAAAAGCGGTCTTTACCGCATCCCTGACAATGTGGAAGGGGAAGAGAACGAATACGTGTTGGTCGAGTTCGCTTACCCCTCCGGCAATCTCCATGTCGGGCACTGGTACGCTTTTTCTGTGCCTGACATTTACGTCCGCTACAGAAGAATGGGTGGGAAGAATGTCATGTATCCGATGGGCTTCGATGCTTTCGGCTTACCAGCCGAGAATGCTGCCATAAAGAATGGCATCAATCCCCGCGAGTGGACCTTCTCGAACATTGAATACATGAGAAATCAGCTTCGATCCATGGGAGCTTCTTTCGACTGGTCACGAGAAGTGGTGACAGCTTCGCCAGAGTACTACCGGTGGACGCAGTGGCTCTTCCTTCAGTTTCTAGAGAAGGGCCTGGTTTATCGTGCTGAAACTCCAGCTAACTGGTGCCCGAGTTGTAAAACAGTTCTCGCCAACGAGCAGGTTGTTTCCGACCACTGCGAGCGTTGTGGAACAGAAGTTGAGAAGCGGAATGTGTTGCAGTGGAATATAAAAATCACAGACTACGCCGACCGTCTTATCGACGACCTAGAAAAACTCGAATGGCCAAGGTCTATCAAAGAGTCCCAGAAGAACTGGATCGGACGTTCTGAAGGAGCAGAGATTAGTTTTGAAGTTGACGGAGGTCAGACCTCCGTCAAGGTTTTCACCACTCGACCTGACACTATCTATGGCGCCACTTTCTTGGTGAAAGCTGGTGAGAAGGATCGGTTTACAGGAGAGTATGTGATCAATCCCGCTACCGGAGAAAAGATTCCCGTTTGGGAAGCTGAGTATGTGCTGGCTGACTACGGCACCGGCGCCATCATGGGCGTACCAGCTGACGATGAGCGGGATCTGGCTTTTGCCGAGAAACATGGTTTGCCGGTGGTGAGAGATTATCAGAAAGCTGGGTTTGAAGATTTCGGGACGAAGACACTTAAATATAGGCTACGAGACTGGGGGGTTTCTAGACAGCGCTACTGGGGCTGTCCGATACCAGTGATTCATTGTGCCGGCTGTGGCCCTGTGGCGGTGCCGGAGAAAGATCTGCAAGTCATTCTGCCTGACACTGATGATTATCTACCGAACGACGAAGGTCAGTCGCCGCTCGCTAAAGTGGAGTCCTGGGTCAATGTCCCATGTCCTAAGTGTGGTGAGATGTCGAAGAGGGAAACAGATACGCTCGATACTTTTGTGGATTCTTCTTGGTACTTCTTGCGCTATGCCGACCCACAGAATTCAGAGGAGTTCGCTTCGAAAGAGAAGCAGAAACTCTGGATGCCAGTTGGATTCTATTCCGGTGGAGCCGAGCACACGACGATGCACTTACTCTATAGTCGATTTTTCCATAAGGTTTTATTTGACCTCGGTTTAGTCAATGAAGATGAGCCGTATACTCGTCGTATGAATAGAGGTCTCATCATGGGCCCAGATGGCCAGAAGATGAGTAAGTCTCGAGGTAACGTAATCGACCCTGACAAAGAGGTGGATCGTTTGGGTGCTGACACCGTCCGCATGTATATGGCCTTCATTGGTCCTTATAACGAAGTAGGGGCTTATCCTTGGAACCCAGATGCGGCAGTCGGAGTGAGGCGATTTCTCGAGAGAGTTTGGAAGTTGAAGGAGAAAATAAAAGAAGGCGCCGCTTCCATTTCTCTGGATCTACTTATCCAGAAAGTTTCGAAAGAGATTGAGAGTATGAAGATGAACACTGCCGTCTCCGCACTTATGATTTCGGTAAATGAATTAAGTAAACAAGAAAATATTTCTAGAGAAAATTTCGAAACCTTACTCCAACTTCTTGCACCATTCGCTCCGCACATGGCTGAGGAGCTATGGCAGAGTTTGGGGCATAACGCCTCGATTCACACTTCGTCGTGGCCAGAGTACGATGAGAAAAAACTTGTCGCTTCTGAGGTGACTATCGTGGTCCAGGTGAACGGCAAGATGAGGGGGAAGTTTGATGCAAGAGCTGATCTGCCAGAAGCAGAGGCCCTTCGCCTCGCTCAGGAACTGCCAGAAGTAGGGAAGTGGGTTGTGGATAAGTCGGTGGCTCGAGCCGTTTATGTGCCCGGAAAACTGGTCAATCTAGTCCTTTCTGTCTAGTGCTTGACACGCTTCCCCTCGGATGATACAAATATAACAATATGAACGAAAAAATATCTCTGAGCTTCAAGCCAAAAGAGGTGACCAAGGCTCTTTTATCCACCCTCGCTAAGCGCGCTCAAGATGTTCTCGTCAGCCGTTATGGGCTTGGCAGCAAATCTCAGCGCCTCACTCTCGACGCTATCGGGAAGAAGTACAACATCACTCGTGAGCGTGTGCGCCAGATCGAGAATCATTCCCTCGCCACTATCAGGAAGTCCAAGTCTTACAAAGATGCAGAACCTGTTTTCACCGAACTGAAAGCTCTCATCATCGAGCTTGGTGGTATCGTTTCTGAAAAGGACCTCCTCTCGCACCTTGCTAAGGATCAGAGCACTCAGAATCATATGCACTTCCTCATGGTTATCGGGGAGGAGTTTAGGAGAGAGAAAGAAGACGGTGATTTCAAGCATCGCTGGCACGTGGATCAAGAGTTGTCACACAAGATTCAGTCAGCGCTGAAGAAACTTTATGCCAAGCTTTCTGATGATGAACTGGTTTTCGAAGCAGACATGATCACTTCTTTCCTCGAAGAGGTGAAGGACTTGAACGAGAAGTATAAGAACGAAGAAGTGATTAAGCGCTGGCTTTCGATCTCTCATAAGATCGACAAGAACCCACTAGGTGAGTGGGGTAAGTCGGCTTCTCCAAACGTTAATGCCAAAGGTATGCGTGACTACGCTTTCCTCGTTATCAGGAAACATGGTTCCCCAATTCACTTCAAGGAAGTGGCCAAGGCCATCTCCCAGTATTTCGACAAGAAGGCTCATGTAGCCACCACTCACAACGAGCTCATTAAAGATCCTCGCTTTGTCCTCGTTGGCCGCGGCCTCTACGCTCTGGCTGAGTGGGGTTATATGTCTGGAGTAGTGAAGGATGTGATCAAGAAGATTTTAGATAAAGAAGGCCCTCTCACTAAAGAGAAGATTGTTGAGAAGGTCTTGAAGGAGCGTTATGTGAAAGAGAACACTATTCTCGTCAATCTCCAGAATCCTAAGTTTTTCAAGAAAGACAAAGAACATCGTTATAGCAACGCCTAATTTTCTCTGGCAGTTGGTAAAAAGTGGTTTGACGGGTTAAAATAAGGTTAATGGTTCAAGACTTTTTAACTCTTTTTAGACAAGATATTTTTCTACAAGCTTTAGAAATCGCTTGGGATCTCTGGCCTCTTTGGGCGCCTTTCTTGGCCCTCTATTTTTCTTTTAAAATGTGGCTTTCTTATAAACAGGGTGAGTGGATCAAGGATCAGGAGAAGCTGCTACTCGAGATCAAGTTGCCCAATGAGATGGCCAAGTCACCAGCTCTTATGGAGGTTTTTCTCCAGAGCCTGCATCAATCTGGTGTAGGGACGCTGACTGATGTCTACCTGAAGGGTCGAGTGCGTTCCTGGTCTTCTCTAGAACTTGTTTCGCACGAGGGGCAGGTGCATTTCTATATTTGGATTCATGCCAAACAGAGAAGAGTGGTGGAGAATCAGCTCTATGCTCAGTTCCCGAGCGTGGAGATCCACGAAGCGCCAGATTATGCTCTGGCCTTCCATCATGACCCTCAGAAATACAAGATTGGCAAGTTTACGCACATGGTTCTGACGAAGGACGATGCTTATCCGATCAAGACCTATGTGGACTACGGCCTCGATAAGGATCCGGACGAGGAGTTCAAGAACGATCCTATCTCGCCCGTAATTGAGTTCCTCGGCTCACTAAAGAAGGGTGAGCATGCCTGGATCCAAATTCTCCTCCAAGCTCATACAAAAGAAGGTTTCAAGTATGGGCATATTATTCCTAGGCCGGATTGGAAGGAAGCCGCTGAAGCTGAGATCAAGAAAATTGCTGAGAAAGCTAAGTTCAAGAGCAAGGAAGAAAAAGCTCTTGATCCCAAGTTTATGTCTGAAGCTCAGAAAGATTCCATCGCTGCCATCGAGCGCTCGATAGAGAAGACGGCTTTCGACACCATGATTCGTGTTGTCTACTTTGCAGAGACAGAACAGTTCAACCCTTCTAATATTGGAGGACTCCTCAGTGTCTTTAAACAGTTTGGCTCGAACACGCTCAATGGTTTCAAACCAGGGAAAAGTGCCGATTACGATTACCCTTGGCAAGACTTACAAGATATGAGAAAGATTAAAAATGAGAAGAAGCTTCTCGATGCTTATAAGAAGCGTGAGATTTTCAACGATCATTTGGGTAACATGCATGACTCCACTTATGTCATGACCACCGAAGAGATTGCCACTCTTTATCACTTCCCATCATCTATGGTGGTGGCGACCCCAACTCTCTCACGCATTCCTTCGAAGAAATCAGAAGCTCCAGCCAATCTGCCCATCTAACCATGTCACCCCTTTCTGTACGGCGCCGAGTTTATTTTCTGGCTTCTGGCTTAATCTTTGTCTTCCTCGCCTTTCTGCTTACTCCGCCAGCTAGTTTCCCTAAAAATAGTATCATCACCGTTCCCGAAGGGATGGGCCTCCAAGAAATTTCTCGGATGCTTGAAAGGGAAGGTTTGATCCGCTCACCATTCTGGTTCCGCACCTTCGCCATCTCTATGAGTGGCGAGCGAGTCATGCAAGCAGGTGAATATTACTTCGACCAACCACATTCCAGCTTCGCTCTAGCTTGGCGGATTACTCGTGGGGAATATCAGATCGAAATGGTACGCGTGACTGTGCCAGAGGGCTTCACTCTGGAGAAGATCTCTACTCTTTTTGATGAAAGGTTTCCACGCTTCGATCATCAAGCTTTCGAAGCTTCGGCGCCAGTGGGCTTCTTGTTCCCAGATACTTACTTCCTACCAGTAACCGCTACTGCTTCAAGTACTATTAAGATGATGCAGGACAACTTCACGAGGAAAATCGCCCCACTCAAAGGTGAGATAGAGAGCTCTGAGAGAAGTTTAGAAGAAATTATCATCATGGCTTCGATACTCGAGGGTGAGGTGAAGACCCGAGAGGATAGAGAAATAGTTTCTGGCCTCCTCTGGAAACGCCTCAGTATCGGCATGGCGCTCCAGGTCGATGTTGACCGATGGACTTACGAGAATCGAGGTTTGCCGCCCGCACCAGTTAATAATCCAGGCCTGGTCTCTATTGAGTCGGCTTTGCGACCGAAGGACAGTCCCTATCTATATTTCTTGACAGACAAGACCGGAACAGCGCATTATTCTCGAACTTTCGATGAACACAAAGAAAAAATTAACAAATACCTCCGCTAGTCAGAATCGAAGGGTTTTCGTCGGTCTTTCTGGCGGAGTGGATTCTGCGGTTAGCGCTGCCACTCTTCAGGCCGAAGGGTATGACGTGACTGGAGTCTTTATTAGAGCTTGGCAACCCGAGTGGCTCGCTTGTACCTGGCGAGAGGAGCGTCGTGACGCTATGCGAGTGGCTCTGGCTCTGAACATTCCTTTTCTTTTCCTCGATCTGGAGAAGGAGTACAAAGAAGAGGTGGTGGATAAAATGCTCTCAGAGTACCGTGCCAATAGAACACCAAACCCAGATGTGCTTTGTAACCGAGAGATTAAATTCGGACATTTCTGGAAATTCGCAGAGAAACATGGGGCGGATTTTATTGCGACTGGGCACTATGCCAGGGTGGGGAAATCTTTATCCGAAAAATCTTCGGATGTCCCTTCGGGAGCATGGCCAGATTTTTCTTCTAAAAATTTCCCCACCCTTTTAGAAGGCAAGGATAAAGATAAGGATCAGACTTACTTCCTCTGGACTCTGACGCAGGAAGATCTAGCTCACATCCTTTTCCCAATCGGCGGGCTGGAAAAGAAAAAGGTCAGGGAATTGGCGCATAAATTTAATTTGCCGGTGGCGCAGAAGAAAGATAGTCAGGGTATTTGCTTCATGGGAGATGTCGAGATGAGTGATTTTCTCTCTCGTTATATCGAAACCACTCCAGGTGATGTGGTGAACGTCCAAGGGGAAGTGATCGGACAGCACAGAGGGCTGGTTTACTACACAGTGGGTGAGCGTCGAGGTTTCGAGGTGAAGAAGAAGGGGGCTCTGAGTGGGCCGTTTTATATTGTGGGAAAGGACGTGGCTGGTAACCGCCTGGTTGTTTCAGATAAGGAGAAAGAGATTTTGGAACAGGCGCCAAAAAAAGTTTTGCTAAAGGATGTTAACTGGCTCTGCGAACCACCGAGCTCAGATCTCTCTGCGCGCGTGCGATACCGTGGTGAGAAATTGCCCATCAAGTTTGTGCAACATTCGGTGTTGAACAAAGGAGAGGTGGAGTTCGTAGAGCCGGTACGTGGGTTGTCTATGGGCCAGTCACTCGTTTTCTACGCTGGGGAGAACTGTCTGGGAGGAGGGGTGATGGATCAGATAATTTCTTGATATACTGAGATTTATGGATAAAGAAGTTCTGATTACTAAAGCGAATGGGAAGAAAGAAATTTTCGATCCTGATAAACTTCGCTCTTCTCTCGTGCGTTCTGGGGCGAACGAGGACGCTATTGAGGAAGTGGTGGCTCATGTCATGAGCGATTTACACGAGGACATGTCCACCGCAGAAATCTATCGGCACGCCTATGAGTTCCTGGGACGGATTAGTCCGCGAGTGGCTCGCAGTTACTCTCTGCGACGAGCGGTGATGGATCTAGGGCCCTCTGGCTTTCCCTTCGAAGACTTCGTTGCGGAGGTCTTGCGGGCCAAGGGTTACCACTGTCTGACTCGTCAGATCGTTCTTGGCGGCTGTGTCCCGCATGAGGTCGATGTGGTGGCCTATAACAAGAAGAAGCTCATCATGATTGAAGCCAAGTTCCACAACGAGCTGGGGAACAAGTCTGATCTCAAGGTAGTGCTTTATATCAAGGCTCGTTTCGATGACATTAAGAATAACGTCTACGACTATGGTGGAGAAGATCGTCAGGTGACGGAGAGCTGGCTTATTACCAATACGAAATTTTCTTCGACCGCCACTCATTATGCCGAGTGCCAGAAGATGACACTTATTGGTTGGAATTATCCGGCCAAAGGCAATCTTCAGGACATGATTCAGGAAGAGAAGCTTCATCCAGTAACTTGCCTCTCGGTGCTCTCTGATGCTGATAAGAAGATTCTTCTTCTGGCTGGTGTCGTCCTCTGTTCGAACATCAAGAAAGACCCGACCGTTCTCGAGAAACTTCTGGGTCACAGCGAAAAGACTGAAGCCGTGTTGAATGAAATCAATGAGCTCTAAACAGTCTAAGCAGAGAAGTGAATTATTGAATAAAATTGAAGAAGAGGTGTGGGGGCTTAAGAGCTCACCACTTTTTAATTACCGGACAGAGAATAATTATGTGCCAGTGGTGGGTGCGGGAAGTAGCGAGGCGAAGATTGTGTTTATCGGTGAGGCGCCGGGAGAGAAAGAAGCGCAGACTGGCCAACCGTTCTGTGGCCGAGCTGGGAAAGTGCTCGACCTGCTTTTCCAACAGGCGGGCATTGAGAGGAAGGATGTTTATATCACCAGTATTGTCAAAGACCGTCCGCCGAAAAATCGCGATCCACGTCCAGATGAGATTTCCCTCTACGGTCCGTTCCTCGACCGTCAGATAGAAATAATTAAGCCGGAAGTCGTAGCTACTCTGGGCAGGTTCTCGATGGAATACATTATGAATAAATATGGGCTAGGGGATAAGTTGGACTCGATTTCGAAAATTCATGGGCAGGTTTTCCAAGCCGAGAATTTTAAGTTCATTCCCCTCTACCACCCAGCGGCCACTATTTATAATCGGAAACTTCTACCGGAGCTCGAAAAGGATTTTCAACAGTTGCTAAGTATATAGAAGGGTGGTATAATTGCTGTTGGTCGTAACAGCAGGAGGGAACCATGTCACATCTCAGTGTCAGTGTCGGCGACAAAGTCAGCCAGACCGGCTTGATTGGTCTGGCTCCTCTTCCGGTCAGTACATTCGTGGTAGGAGTGGCGCCTCAGGGTATCGTGTTGTCACGCGAACCCAACGGCCCCCCTCTCACCGACCTTCGTGGTCAGACTCGGATCTACGATCCGAGAAAGTTCCGCAAGGATTCCTGAACACAGGGCCCCGACGCTATATGCGCCGGGGCCTGCTCGTTTCTACGGGTCAATATGTTATATTGCTTGTAATGAAAATTAAGCAGAACTGGAATCTCGGCCTTCTATATAAGAGTGATAAAGACCCACAAATCGAGAAGGATTTAAGGGCTATTGAGAATGCTTACACCACTTTCGAGAATAAATATCGAGGTAAGCCTTTTATCAAATCTCCCCAATCTCTCTCTGAGGCACTTAATGATTTCGAGAAGATGCAAAAAACTGTTTCTTCTACAAAGCCAGTTTGGTACTTCAAATTAAAGAAAGATCTCAACTCTGAGGATACAAGATCTAGTGCCCTCGCGACAAAATATGATCAAAGGATTACAGACGCTTCAAATAAGATTAAATTTTTCGAGGTAGAAATTTCTAAAATCCCAGCTTCTAAATATAAAACTTTTCTAAATCACAAAGACCTTCAGCCTTACGTGTATTTCTTGAAAAAGATTTTTAATAATGCCAAACACTATCTTAGTGAACCAGAGGAGCAGTTAGAGGATTTGTTTAGTCAGACCAGTTATATCATGTGGATTGAGGCGCGCGACAGGTTGCTTAACCAACAGTCTATTAGCTATAAAGGCAAGAACCTACCTATTACGAAGGCCATCAATATGCTCTCTGATATGCCGAAGAAAGATAGGAGGATAGCAGGAGAGAAGATAAATCAAACTTTAAAGTCTATAGCTCAGATCGCAGAGGCAGAGATTAATGCTATTTACAATTATAAAAAGGTTGTGGATGAGCGCCGTGGTTTCAAGAATTCTTACAGCGCCACAATTCTCGGTTACCAGAATGATGAGAAGGCGATAGAAAACTTTACCGCACTGGTGACCAAGTATTTCCGAATCGCACATAGGTTCTATAGGCTCCATGCCAAGCTGCTAAAAGAGAAGAAACTTACTTATTCAGACAGAGCCACTACGATCGGGGTTATCAAGAAGAAATTTGATTTCCTATCATCAGTTGAACTACTCCGTGATGTGTTTGGAAAAATTGATCCTGAATACAGGAAAATTTTCGAGCAGTTTCTGGAGAAAGGCCAGATTGATGTTTTGCCTAAGAAGGGTAAGAGGGGTGGTGCTTATTGTTCAGATATGGCTGACTTGCCGACTTATGTTCTCCTGAACCATGTCGATAGCGTGAACTCTTTAGAAACACTGGCTCATGAAATGGGCCACGCCTTCCATTCAGAGATGAGCAAGGGTCAGCCGGTGTTGTATCGTGATTACACAATTTCTACGGCCGAAGTAGCCAGCACCTTCTTCGAGCAGGCAGCTTCCGAAGAGATGAAAAAAACCCTATCTCCCAAAGAGAAGATCATCATGCTTCATAATAGAATACGGGGAGATGTCACCACCATCTTTAGACAGGTAGCCTGCTTTAATTTCGAGAAAGACTTGCATGACAAAATTAGGAAGGAGGGCAAGGTTTCTGCCGAAGATTTGGCGGTACTCATGAATAAACATTTAAAGTCTTATCTTGGTGACGCTGTGGAGCTTGCTGAAGACGACGGGTATCAGTTTGTTTCTTGGATGCACATTCGACGTTTCTTCTATGTCTACACTTATGCTTATGGCCAGCTTATCAGCCGGGCACTATATGAGAATTACAAGAAAGACTCATCTTATGGAGAGAAGATCAAACAATTTCTTAAAGCTGGAGGTTCGATGAGTCCTGAAGAAATATTTAAATCTATCGGTATTGATACCTCCAAACCAGCTTTCTTTGAAGCTGGACTCAAGAGTATTGAAAGAGATATTGAGAGATTGGAAAAGCTGACGAGCTAGAGTACTATAGCTAGTATGAAATCTAGCGAAATTAGAGAAAAATTCCTTAAGTTTTTTGAAGCCAGAGGACACAAGATTGTGCCCTCTTCATCGCTGGTGCCAGAGGGGGATTCCTCGGTCCTTTTCACCACAGCTGGGATGCAACAGTTCAAGCCTTACTACACCAAGGAGAAGGATGCGATGGCCGATTTCGGCACTCTAAATACTGTTTCTATCCAGAAATGTATCCGCACTTCTGATATTGATGAAGTGGGAGATGAGACGCACCTCACTTTCTTCGAAATGCTAGGCAACTTCTCTTTCGGTGGTTATTGGAAGAAGGAGGCCATAGAGTACGCACACGAGTTTATCACCAAGGAGCTTGGGCTCAAGATTGATTATGTTTCGGTTTTCAATGATTCTGAGAGTGGCATCCCAGCGGACGAGGAGTCACGCCAGATCTGGCTCTCGATCGATCCGGGCTTGAAGGTCGTTGACCATGGCCGCTCGGATAACTTCTGGGGCCCGACTGGAGAAGAGGGGCCTTGTGGGCCGACAACCGAGATTTATATCAATGGGGTAGAAATCTGGAACATTGTTTTCAACGAGTATTATAAAACCAAGAGCGGCGAATACACGCCACTAGAGGTGAAGGGTATTGATACTGGTATGGGTCTTGAGCGCCTGGCTATCCAAGTCCAGGGGAAGAAAAATATTTTTGAAACCGACCTTTTCGCCGGAGAGAAAACACGAGAGGAAAGAATTATCGCCGACCACACTCGCGCTGTCGGAGCTCTCATCGCCGACGGAGTCGTGCCGTCAAATAAAGATCAGGGCTATATATTGAGAAGACTTATCCGCCGAGGGCTCATGCACGCGCATGCGAAGAAAATTCCTTTTGATGTTGCCTCACCTGTTTTCTCTGAGGAGAAAAAGAAGTTTGAAGAAACACTTGAAAGCGGATTGAAGCAGTTTGAGAAAGGGGTGGATCCATTTATCCTCTTCACTACCTACGGATTCCCATTTGAGCTCACCGAAGAGGTCGCTCGTGAGAAGGGTCTTAGTATTGACCGTGCTAAGTTTGAAGAAGCCTTTAAGAAACATCAAGAGACTTCTCGAGCTGGCGCAGAGCAGAAGTTTAAAGGAGGTCTGGCTGGGCACTCTGAGATGGAGGTGAAGTATCACACAGCAACACACCTTCTCCACCAGGCTCTCCATGATGTTCTCGGAGAAGAAGTGGGGCAGAGGGGGAGTAATATCACTCCTGAGCGTCTACGTTTCGACTTTTCTTTCCCCAGGAAGATGATAGATGAAGAAAAGAAACAGGTAGAAGAGATAGTGAACCAGAAGATTGCACAGGCGTTGCCTGTGAATAAGGTGCTTATGTCGAAGACTGATGCAGAGAAAACCGGAGCGCGGCATTTCTTTGGAGAGAAGTATCCTGATGAGGTTAGTATCTACTACATTGGCGACTCTCTGGAGAGCGCATATTCGAAAGAATTCTGTGGTGGTCCCCATGTTGAAAACATTGGCACGCTTGGGCGTTTCAAGATTGCAAAAGAAGAAGCCATTAGTGCCGGAGTCCGTCGCGTCAAAGCTGTGTTAGAATAAAAGGCAGTAACATTGATAGTTAATCAATTATAATTTGAACATGCCGAAACATATCGATAATGTCATCATCCCAGATAGGAAGAGAAGTATTAGAAACATTCCTGTCCCTGAAGCTCGTCGTCGGACCGAACACTTCGTCGGTATGAACGGGGTTAGGAAAACCGCTTCTCCAGCCCAACCTTCAGTGGATGATTCTTACACGCCACCAACTCGACCTCGTTCACCACGCTCCTTTTCTCGCAAAAGAACTTGGGGGTTTGCCTTCGGTGCGCTTTTGGTTTTACTTTTCGCTATTCTCTCCATGTTTGGCGGCGCCACTTTAGCTTATGAGCCGCGCTCGGCTCAGGTCACCTTCAATAAAGAAAGCTTCTCTGCTCTTAAGAGCGGTGATTCTGGTTTGCTTTATAGCGTCATCAAGCTCTCGGGTGAAAAAGGTGCTTCCGTGACCGCTTCTGGTGAGCAGGATGTGAGTCGTAAGGCTTCCGGTACCATCGTCGTTTACAACAATGTCTCAGCTGAAGCACAGAGACTAGTCGAGAATACTCGTTTCGAAAGTGCCGAAGGGAAGGTTTACCGCATCGCCAATGCCATCTCTATCCCAGGCAAGAAGTCTACTGGTCCAGGTTCACTGGAGGTGGTTGTGTATGCCGATGAGCCAGGAGCTTCGTACAATGTTGGTTTAACAGATTTCACTGTGCCAGGTCTTCGGGGAACACCTCGTTATGAGACCATCTACGCTCGCTCAAAAACTCCTATGACTGGCGGCCTCGTTGGTAAGGAGAGGGCTGTCAGTGCCGAAGCTTTGGCCACAGCCGAGAATAGTTTGCGCTCGACCTTAAGTGCCGAACTTATCTCCAAGGCAGAGGCCGAGGTGCCAGCAGATTTTGTTCTCTTCCCAACCCTGTCTTCTGTTGATTTTGAATCATTGCCTCAGACTCCTGGGGCAGAAGCGGGTAGTGTTATGATCAATATGAAAGCCAATTTTTCTGGCATTATGTTCAAGAGGACCGACCTTTCGGCCTATCTTTCTCTCAAAAAAGCTCCGGTTAATCCAGGGGACCCAGTGCTTTTCGAATCTTTCGATTCTTTGACGCTCACTTTCACCGACGGGACTCCAGCTGATCTGCTTGATCTGAACAAGATTGATTTCAAGGTTTCAGGATCCGCTTTGTTGGTCTGGCGAGTCGACGAGGTGGCGTTGAAAAGTGCCTTGGTGGACAAGAGTAAATCTGAGCTTCCACAAGTTCTTCAAAACTTTCCAACAGTGAAGAGCGCCAGTGCCACCATTCGTCCTTTTTGGAAGTCAGGCTTCCCAAGTGAGGCAGGAAATATTACAGTTAAGAGGTTGAAGGCCGAATAACCATGCCGCAGAACAAAGATCTAGAAAGAACAGGTACTGTAGTCGAATCTCTCCCGAATATTATGTTTCGGGTACAGCTCGATCCACCAGCAGGTGGGGAAGCTGGGAATGGAGAGGTGATTTTGACCTATCTTTCTGGGAAAATGCGCCTACATCGCATCCGAGTTCTGGTTGGTGACAAGGTGCTTTTGGAGATGGAACCTTATGGTGGCAAGGCTAGGATTATTAAACGTCTTTAGTCTGAAAAGGAGATAAGACTAGACATAAAAGTAAGCTTAGGTTACAATACAAATTCCTTATGAAAGTGAAGGCCGCGGTCAAGAAAATCTGTGCAAAATGCCAAATAGTCCGAAGAAAGGGCTATGTTTATGTAATCTGCAAGGCCAACCCACGACATAAGCAACGACAAGGTTAAAAATGAGAATACTCGGCATTACCATCCCGGACGAAAAACGTCTTGAAATCGGCTTGACTACGCTCTACGGCGTCGGTCGTTCACGTGCTCAGAAGATTCTGAAAGAGGCTGGCGTGCCAGTTGAGCTCAAGAGTAAAGACGCCACCATCGAGCAGGAAAACCAGATCCGCAGCATTATCGAGAAAATTACTCTCGAAGGTGACCTCAAGCGCGAAGTCGCTGCTAATGTTAAAAGGTTGAAGGATATTAAGGCTTATCGTGGAGTTCGCCACATGAGAAGCCTTCCAGTCCGTGGTCAGCGTACCAAGACCAACTCTCGTACTCGTCGAGGCAACCAGAGAAAGACCGCAGGTACTGGTCGCAAGATTGCCGAGAAGAAATAAAACAAACGTTCCAATATCAATATCATCATGGGTAAAAAGAAATTAGCAACAACAGAAGAGACCGTCGAGAAAGCAGTAGAAGGCACTGAGTCTGCTGAGGCCGCAGCTCCTGTTGCTAAAGCTTCTAAGAACAAGCGTTTCGATTCTGGGATTCTCTGTGTTGAGTCTACTTATAACAATACTAAACTGGTTTTGACGGACCCTAAGGGAGGCACTCTAGCCTGGTCTTCTAGTGGCAGTCTTGGTTTCAAGGGGGCGAAGAAGGGTACACCTTTCGCAGCAGCTAAAGTCGGCGAGACTCTGGCGGTTAAGGCTGGAGAGCTTGGTATCAAAGAGGTGAAAGCGGTTGTGAAAGGTGTTGGTTCTGGTCGCGAGTCAGCTATCCGCGGCTTTATTTCGAAAGGGATTAGTCTCACTACTATCCAGGACATGACCCCAGTTCCACACAATGGCCCTAAGCCACCTAAGCCAAGACGCACATAGTTCGACCACGTTCACTATAAATAAACTTTATGAAAATTGGACCAAAATATAAAATAGCTCGTCGCCTCGGCGCTCCGATCTTTGAGAAAACTCAGACTGCTAAGTACACTCTTTCTCTTACCCGCAAGGAAAAGGTGAGAAGGAAGTTTACTCGACCAAAGTCAGAATTCGGCAAGGCTCTGATCGAGAAGCAGAAAGCTCGCTTAAGCTATGGTTTGAGTGAGAAGCAGTTTAGAGGGTATGTCGATAAGGCCATGAAGTCTCCTAACCAGACTCACAAACTTTTCCAACTCCTGGAATCCAGGCTCGACAATGTCCTCTTTCGCTCTGGGCTTGCCAAGACTCGAGCTCAGGCTCGTCAGTCGGCGAGCCATGGCCATGCGACCGTCAATGGTCAGCGCGTCACCATCCCTTCTATCCAGATTGGGATAGGAGATGTGGTGGGTGTCAGAGAAGCTTCGGCCCAGAGTGCGCTCTTCGCTGAGGTTTCGGAGAGGATGAAGGCTCTAAGTGCTCCAGCTTGGCTTGTCCTCGATCCTGAGACCAGGACGGCTAAGGTGGTGGGGGAGCCGGTTTATGTAGAAGCGGAGCAGGTGTTTGATTTGGCTGTGGTGATCGAGTACTACAACCGATAAAACTTATTTAATTTATAACTTATCCAACTTATTTAACTATTTATGGCAGACTACACAATACATCTTCCTTCTAAACCAAGAGTGATCTCCGAAGAAGGCGAGTCAGGAGTTTTTGAAATCGAGGGACTTTACCCTGGTTATGGCCACACTCTAGGCAACAGCCTCCGCCGCATCATCTTGTCCTCTCTGCCGGGAGTTGCTGTCACTTCTGTAAAGATTGCTGGCGTTACTCATGAATTCTCAGTGATCGAAGGTGTGAAAGAAGACGTTATCACCATCCTCTTGAATCTCAAGAGGATCAGAATGCGCATGAGCGTAGACGAGCCTCAGGTTATCCACCTCAAGACGAAGGGTGAGCAGGTTGTCACAGCTTCCAGCCTAGAACTACCAGGACAGATTGAGCTTCTCACTCCAGATCAACATATCGCCACTCTGACCTCCAAAGGCGCTTCTCTAGAAATGGAGATTCGTGTAGAGAAAGGTCTCGGCTTCATGCCGAAGGAGATGATTGACAAGTCTCGTGTTGATATTGGCTCTATCGCTCTCGATGGCATCTTCACTCCTATCCGTCGCGCTAGCTATGAGGTAGAGAACATGCGTGTGGGAGACAGAACCGACTACAACAAACTCCGTATCTTCATCGAGACTGATGGTACTGTGGCTCCTTCGGTCGCTCTCTCGAGTGCTATCGAAACAATGATCAACCAGCTCAAGGCTGTTGTCGGTTTCAAGGAAGAAGAGCCAGAAGTGGTTCAGAGTGTCTCCAGTGAGGCTCCAGCTGCAACTGTTCGCGCAGAGGTGGATGCAGAGGTATTGAAGACTCGTATTGAGTCTCTCGAGCTCTCGGCTCGTACTCAGAACGCTCTCACAAGCGCGAACATCCGCACTGTCGGAGGTCTAGCTAGGAAGAAGGAGAAAGACCTTCTCGAGGTAGAAGGTTTGGGTGCTAAGGGTATCCAGGAGATCAGGAAAGCTCTGGGTGAGTTTGGCATTACGCTGAAATAATGTAGTATAGCTCCCGATGAGACATCATAATTCCAAAAGAAAATTCGGACGAGAAAAGAACCAGAGAGTGGCTCTGATGAAGTCTCTTGCCTATGCTCTAGCTAGGGAAGAGAAGATCAAGACCACTGAGGCCAAGGCCAAGGAACTTCGTCCGTTTATGGAGAAGCTCATCACTCTGGGGAAGAAGGAGACCCTGGCATCACGCCGTCTCTTGGAGAGCCGAGTGGGTGCTCGTGCCGCGAAGAAGATTGCTACCGATCTTTCCCCACGTTACAAAGAGCGCGCCGGAGGCTATACTCGTATCACCAAGATGGTGCGCCGAGCTTCAGACGGAGCGCCTCAGGCTATCATTGAATTCGTATAACCATTATGACTAAATACACCATCGACGCTGCAGGAAGAGTGCCAGGAAGAATCGCTACTGAAGTAGCAGTTCTTCTCATGGGGAAAAACCGCACCGACTTCGCCAAGAACACTATCCCTGCTGTTGAGGTGGAGGTTTCTAACGCTGGTGCCATGACTCTGGATGCAAAGAAGCTCAAGGACAAAGAGTACGTGCACCACTCAGGTTATCCGGGTTCTCTCAAGGTTCGCTCCATGACTCAGGTGATCGAGAAACACGGAGCTCGTGATATCCTTCGCCGAGCGGTTTATGGTATGCTTCCGAAGAATAAGCTTCGTCCGCTCATGATGAAGAATTTGAAAATCAACGAATAGTTTAAATATATGACTGCTACCAAAGAAACTAGATACATCGAAGCCGTCGGACGTAGGAAGACTTCCGTCGCCCGTGTCCGCATGACTCCAGCTTCTAAGACAGAGATCACTATTAACGATCGACCTTTCGAAGAATATTTCCCAGTAGCGCAGATGCGTTCTGATATCATGGCCGTTTTCGCTGATACTCCATGCAAGTACGTCATCACTGCCAAGCTCTCTGGTGGAGGCGTCTCTTCTCAGGCCGGTGCTATGCGCCACGGTATCGCTCGAGTGCTTATCAAGGATGAGCCAGAGATCCGCACCAAACTCAAGGTGAAGGGCTACCTCAAGCGTGACCCTCGCGCCAAAGAGCGCCGCAAGTTCGGCCTCAAGAAAGCGAGAAAGGCACCTCAGTGGTCAAAAAGATAATTACAAAAGAAGCCCTTCGGGGCTTCTTTTCTTTTTGCACATTTACGCCATAGCGCATATGTGCATACGTTAATAAGTAACTATAGCTAGCAAGTAACGTATGAGATTTTAAACAAGCGAAAGGGCCGGATTGCTCCGGCCCCTTGATGACGTGACTGTTGTTTACTCCTCCCGGTCCTTCATGGAGAAATACATGGCGTAGCAAACGTCTGTCACCCATCCATCGATGAGTACAATGATGAGGATTGTGCAGATCCCCACCAGGGTGCTTCCCGATAAGAAGCCGACCACAGCACTAATCAAAAGTGCCACGCTGACGAAAGCTACCTCAGTGCCACCAGCCACCCTACGAGCGAATTCTTTTCGATTCATCATAACCTCCATTTATTATCATACGCCCAAATAGGGATTTTGTCAAGTTAAATCTTGATTTAGGTGAGTAAATAGGGTATCTTATTAGGGCTACTTGTCCCGTTAGAAATTTAGCGGACAAGGCACTAAAAGGTCGTTTTATAAGCTTAAAATTTCTAATGGGATGGAGAACGAAGAACCAGAGATTGTGCCAGAGGACCTAGATGATTCTGTGGTCGCGGAGGAGCAGGCTGGAGCCTCTATCGCCAAGCTGAAGGGCAAGGTGAAGGAAGCCGAAGCCAAAGCCAGAGAGTATCTCGACGGTTGGCAGAGAGCGCAAGCCGAGTTTGTTAATGTTAGGAAGAGGGATGAGGAAGCGAAGCAGGAGTTTCTAAAATACGCTAACTCCGATCTTCTCACCCAGCTTCTCCCGGTACTCGACAGCTTGGAACTTTCCTTGCCCCACGGCAACAAAGAGCTCGAAGTGGTTTATAAGCAACTTCTCTCTATCCTGAAGTCGAACGGCTTCATAGAGGAGGTACCACTTGGTCAGGAATTCGATCCTCGGAAGCATGAGTCGATCGGCATGGTCGAGACAGGGAAGGCGGAGGAGGAAAACAAAATCCTTGAAGTTGTGCAAAAAGGTTATATGATAGACGGCAAAATTATTAGACCAGCGAAGGTCCGGATAGGAGAATTGAAGGGCTAAGCTAGGATTTAAGATTTAATAAAATACCATGGCAAAAATAATTGGAATTGATCTCGGAACTACCAACTCAGCAATAGCAGTGATGGAAGCTGGTGCGCCAAAAATCATCGAGAACGTGGAAGGTGTTCGCACCACTCCTTCTATCGTCGCTGTTTCGAAGACGGGTGAGCGACTGGTCGGACTTCTGGCCAAGCGTCAGGCGGTCACCAACCCGAAGAACACTGTCTTCGGTATCAAGCGCTTCATCGGACACACTTTCTCTGACCCAGCTGTGCAGAAGGACAAGACTACCGTACCGTTTGAGATTAAAGAGGGTGCCAGTGGTGGAGTTCTAGTGAGTCTTGGTGGCAAGGACCAGCGTCCAGAAGAAATCTCAGCCATGATTCTCCAGAAACTGAAAGCTGATGCCGAAGCCAAGCTTGGAGACAAGGTGACTCAAGCTATCATCACCGTCCCAGCTTACTTCAACGACTCTCAGCGCCAAGCGACCAAGGATGCCGGACAGATTGCGGGTCTCGAGGTGCTCCGCATCATCAATGAGCCGACAGCTGCCGCTCTGGCTTATGGGTTCAACAAAAAGAAGAATGAGAAGATCGCCGTCTTCGACTTCGGAGGAGGAACTTTCGATATTTCGATTCTGGAAGTGGGGGATGATGTGGTAGAAGTGAAGTCGACCGACGGTGACTCCCACCTTGGTGGCAAGGACATTGATCAGAAGATCCTGAACTACATTGCTGAGGAGTTCAAGAAGGAGTCTGGCATCGACGTGCGTTCTGATGCCCTGGCTCTCCAGCGCCTCGATGAGGCTGCTGAGAAGGCGAAGATTGAGCTCTCGACCGCTACCGAGACAGAAATCAACATCCCATTCATCACCTCTGACTCTTCTGGCCCACGCCACCTCTTACTCAAGATGAATCGCGCCAAACTCGATGAGCTTTCTCGTGAGTTTGTCGACCGAGCGATGGAGATTACCAAGCGGGCCATGGAGGCTTCTCCGTTTAAGGTTGGTGAGATCGACGAAGTGATCCTCGTCGGCGGTCAGACCAGAATGCCACTCATTATCGAAGCGGCGAAGAACTTCTTCGGCAAGGAGCCGAACAAGAGCATAAACCCAGATGAGGTGGTGGCTCTCGGTGCCGCTATCCAGGGTGGTATTCTCGCTGGCGATGTGAAGGATGTTCTGCTTCTCGATGTTATCCCACTTTCTCTCGGTATCGAAACCATGGGTGGCGTAGGGACAAAACTTATTGAAAAGAACACCACCATACCTTCGGCCAAGTCGCAGATTTTCTCCACTGCTTCTGATAATCAAACTTCTGTGGAGATTCATATTGTGCAGGGCGAGCGAGCCATGGCTTCTGACAACAAGTCTCTGGGGCGCTTCATTCTCGACGGCATCCCCCCAGCACCACGTGGTGTTCCTCAGGTAGAAGTGACCTTCGACGTCGATGCTAACGGTATCCTGAATGTGAAGGCCAAAGACAAGACCACGAACAAAGAGCAGTCCATCCGTATTGAAGCTAGCTCCGGTCTCTCGAAAGAAGAGATTGAGAAGATGCAGAAAGATGCCGAGGCTAACGCTGGTGAAGATGCGAAGAAGAAAGAGCTCGTCGATGTGAAGAACACTGCCGAGCAGATGATCTACACTGCAGAGAAGGCGGTGAAGGATGCTCCAACTCTGCCAGAAGATATTAAATCTGGTGTGAATGAGAAAATCGAAGCGCTGAGAAAAGAGTTGACCTCTGGCACTCTCGAGACTATCAAGCCGGCAACAGAAGGTCTCTCAACTGAGATGAGTAAAATAGGGGAATGGATGAGCAAGAACAATCCTTCACCTGAAGGTTCAGGGTCTGCGACAAGCGACAACTCACAACAGACTACAGATAATCCTGATGTGAAAGATGCAGAAGTGAAGGAAGAACCTAAAGACGAAAACCAGGCTTCCTAGCTTCGAAAGCTTCTTAGCTGTGCAGGAAATCTAAAAGCTAAAAAGCTAATCAAGCTAAGAACCTAAGAAGCTCAATCATGAAAGACTACTACAAAATTCTAGGAGTTGAGCGCAATGCTTCTGAAGACGAAGTAAAAAAGGCCTTCCGCAAACTAGCTCACGCACATCACCCAGACAAGTCTGGTGGTGACGAAGCCAAGTTCAAGGAAATTTCCGAAGCGTATTCTGTCCTCTCAGACAAGAATAAACGCGCTCAGTACGACGCCTACGGCTCAGCTGGACCCGGTGCTGGCGCCGGTTTCGACCCATCGAGCTTCGGCTTCGACTTCTCTGGTTTCGGTGGACAGGGAGCCCACTTCGATGCAGGCGATCTAAACGACATCCTCTCCTCCATCTTCGGCGGACGGAGAGTCCGTCGTGGTCGCGATGTGGCGGTGGATATTGAACTCTCGTTTCAAGAATCAGTTTTCGGCACTGAGAGGCAAGTGGTGATCAATTCTAAATTAGTTAAACAAAAAGAAGTTTCTATCAACGTGCCTCCAGGTATCGACGAGGGTCAGATGATCCGACTTTCTGGTATGGGTGAGGGGCTCGAGGGTGGTGTGCCAGGGGATCTGTATGTGAAGGTTCATGTCAGGAAGCACCCTTATCTCCGCAAGGAGGGTCAGAACCTCGTCATGGATCTCTCGATCAAGCTCTCTGAGGCTCTCCTAGGCACTGAGAAGCTCATCATGACTCTTGATGGCGATCTGACACTCACGGTGCCAGGGAGCACCAAGCACGGCGCTATCTTGCGGGTGAAGGGTAAGGGTGTCCCATTCTCCCATACGCGTACAGCGAAGACGGATCGAGGTGACCTCTATGTTCGTATCCTAGTTGAGATCCCAGGAAAACTTTCGAAAGAGCAGAAGAAACAAGTGGAAGAAATGAAGAAGCTGGGGTTGTAAACAGCGGTAGGTAGTAAGTAGTGGGTAGTAAATAGTAAGATAGAGGAATGCGAGAAATTCCGTCCACACCTTTTGCTTTCATTTGGTTCGCTATTAAGCCGTATAAGAGCTGGTTTTTCTGGGCGCTCATACTAGTTTTGTTGTCTGATATTTTTGGTGGTCTGCAGTCTTATGCGCTTCAAATGATTGTAGACAAGGCCAATTCCTACACGTTCGACGGTGCAGGCTCTACGAATTCTATTTTTCTATGGGTACTTACTTATCCGCTTTTAATTCTGGGCTCCGTAGGAGCTATAAGAGGAGGGGCGTTTATTTTAAATTTTCTGACAATCAGATCCCGTATAAGAGCCACTAAATCATTGTTCGAATATCTCTCGCTCCATAGTCTCGCTTATTTTAATGACAGATTTTCCGGAGCTTTGAGTGAAAAAGTTAATATGATATCTCAAAATGTCTCGCGCTTAATAGTTAGTGCGGTTTGGAATATTTTTAGCTTTATTGCGTCGCTTGTTGTGACTTTCATTATTTTGTATTCAGCCAATAGGCAACTTGCTTATAGTTTTCTTGTGGGCATTGTAATATTGACGCCGTTTAATTTGTTGTTAACACGCCGTCAAGTCGGCCTATCTGATAGGGCGGTGGAGTTGGGTTCAAAATTAAGAGGTTATGTCATTGATACCATTACTAATATTACTGCGGTACAGCAATATGCTAGAAGATTTCTTGAAATCAGTCGCTTGGATAAGGCGATGGAGGAATGGAGGATTGCTGTATTGAAGAGTAACAACTTTAAAGAATGGGTTTTGGTTATTAACAATGTTATTGTCGCAGTGTTTATTGCCAGCATCATCCTATGGGCATTTTCTTTGTGGTCAAAAGATTTTATAACTGTCGGTGCCTTAGTCATGATTATCTCTTTGTCGCATAAGTTTATGAGAGATTTATCTCACATAGGTCAGCGAATAAACGAGATTATGGAATTTTATGGAGAAATGAAGAATGGGTTAAGCGAAATCATCCGTCCACACGAGATCACAGACAAACCGGGGGCGAAGAGGTTGGTGGTGGATGGTGGGTCGGTGAAGTTCGAGAACGCCACCTTCAATTATGATAAGGATCCGAGAAAAATTTTCGACGGCCTATCATTCGAAGTGAAGCCGGGACAGAAGGTGGGCATCGTCGGTGGTAGCGGGGCGGGGAAGACGACCCTCA